>CAVCAF010000041.1:0-16025 GCA_963600185.1 Azospirillum sp. 51_20
AATCCGTGTGAATCCGTGTAAATCCGTGGATAAACACTTTGATCTTTGACAATTGAATTTAATATTAGACGAAGGATTGTACGCGTACGGCAATGTTGCCGAGGTGACGCGCGATATCCCTGAGTCCCGAAAGAACGGAAAGAAACGCAATTTCACCCGCGGCGTTTTTGCCGTCCGCCTGTCCAAGCCCCTGTGAGAAGTCGTGCGAGATCTTCTTTGCTTCCGCATGAATCGCCGCCTCTTTTGCTTCTAGGACATCCGTCCGCGGCGTTTCATCCTTCAGGGAGGTGACGGTTTCGCGTGCGAGAGAACGGACGCTATTGATGAGGCTCGTAATTGCCGTCAGTGCTTCGGGGGGCAAGCCGCCTTTACGAATACGCGCCGTCTTACGGTAGATGCGCAGAGCGAGATCGGAAATGCGTTCCGCGTCATTCGCGCAATGGATAAGCTCAGGAATCATCTGTGCTTGGCGCGAAGTTAGTTTGCGTTGGGAGACCGAGACGAGGTAATCACGGATGTTTGTCTGCAGGGCATCTATTTCTTGCTCCGCTTTTTGCATGGACTCGGCGTCCGCTTCCGCCTTGCCGAGGCAGTTATTGAGCGCGACGGACGCAATTGTCCACGCGCGGCGAGTCATATCCGCGAGGGCATGGGTCGCGGCATGAAGCGCGATTTCGGGTGCGGCGAGGAGGTGCGGTTCGAGGAGCACCGTGCGATGTTGCCGATCGCCTGGGATTATCCATGTACAAAGCCGCGCTAAGAGTGGGATAAAGCCGCAGAGGACAATGACATTCGTCACATTAAAGATCGTGTGCGCCATGGCGATATGCCGCCCGACACTCTCGCCCGCGAAGACATTCCCCGCGGCAGACGCGTTTACGAGATGAAAGAAGAGTGGTCCGCGCTCGCCCGCGGCATTGGCAGTAACGAGTCCGAAGGTAGAGAGGAGTAGCACCGTACCAATAACATTAAAGAGGGCGTGAGCGAGAGCCGTGCGGCGGGCGTTGGCAGTCGTATTAACCGAGGCGAGCGCGGCCGTCACGGTCGTACCAATATTGTCGCCGAGAACAATCGGGACAGCCGTCCAGATGTCAATAAGTCCCGCTTCGGCGAGCGCAATCGTAATGCCGATTGTCGCGGAGGAACTTTGAACGAGTACCGTACAGAATGTGCCCACGGCGACGGCACCTAGAACGCTCCAGAACGGCAAATAACCTGCCGCGGAAGGTGCACAATCAAAGGTGCGAAAGACCGCGATAAACTCAGGCAACTTCGCGACAGCCTTAAGTTCATTGGACATCATCATCATGCCGAAGAAGAGGAATCCAAACCCGAGAATCGTGCGCCAAATGCCGCGGGTGACTATCTTGCGTGAGACGAGAAGCCCTATTACACCTATAATAATCGCGGGGAGCGCGAGGTCGTCGAGCTTGAATGAGACGAGTTGCCCTGTCACAGTCGTACCGATATTCGCACCAAAAACGACACCTATCGCCTGCTGCAGGGTAAGAAGCCCTGCATTCACGAAGCCCACCGTCATAACTGTAGTCGCCGAAGAGCTCTGGATAAGCGCGGTGACGGCTGTACCTGCGAAGATCGCGAGAAAACGATTGCGCGTCACATACGAGAGCACCGCCTTCATGCGTGAACCCGCGATTTGGGTTAGCCCATCGGACATAAGCCCCATACCATAGACGAACATGGCAAGTCCGCCCAAAACGGCGATTGTCAACTGCAGATAATTCATATAATTCCTTTAGTCATTTTCGTATGTGAAGATTATACGAAATCTGAATAAGGGAATTATAAGGAATATGTTAGGATTGTGTTAAGAAGCGGGAAAGTGCCGCGTTCGCGGCGTTTTTAGCGCTCTTTCTTATTGAGCCACGCTTGCGCCTCACGACTGCCGCGCGCGGCGCGTGCACGGACCTTCCAAATAAGCGCCTCGTCATCATCCTGCTCAACGCCCCCGAGTCCGCGATCATAAAAAACAGCTATATTATCCATCGCCTGCGCCAGTCCCATTTGGGCGGCGATACGCAAAAGTTCTAGGGCTTTCACATCATTCTTCTCTACGCCCTTACCATGAAAGTAGCACATCGCGTAGGCATTAAGTGCCGCGGCATTGCCCTGCTCAGCCGAACGCCGAAAGTATTCAAACGCCTCTTTTTCGTCCTTCTCAACCCCCTCACCACGCGAAAGCGCGAAGGCATAATTCAACTCGCCAAAGGCATTGCCCAAATCGGCACTCTTCTTAAAGAACCGCGTCGCCGCCTCTAAATCTTTCGCGACAGACATGCCCTCGCGATAGCAAGCGCCCATATTGTTCAGGGCTTCGGGATGCCCCGCCTGCGCGGCACGCTTAAAGCAATTAAACGCCTTAATCTCATCCTTCTCGCACCCAAGCCCCCGCGCATAACAACTGCCGAGATTGTAGAGTCCGTTCGGGTCATCCTGATTCGCGGCGCGGCGGAAGCAATCAAAACTACGCTTAAACACCTTCTCGCGGTCTTCTTCAAAGAGCGTACTATCGCGCATAGCCTTAACGGCGATTAACGAACCCCACGCGTTCAAAGCCTGCACATTGTCGCCGTCCGCGGCATGTTGAAGCATTTTCTCGTCATTATTCTCTAGCGAGAGTAAGTACCACGCGAGCGCATTGCCGCGCTTCTCGGCGAGCGCCTTAATCTTCGCGCGTGAAGAGTCCAGATATTCCTTGCGCTTCTCAGGCGTAAGCCGTGCCGCGGCGGGGGCGGACTTCTCGTCCGCTACTAGCGCGATCACGAATTGCTGTAGGGGCTTCCCTTTCGCGGCATCGGCAGCAACGATTTCCGCCGCCTCGGCATAGCCCTTCATGCTCCCCGAATTGCGTGAGTTTAGTAGCTCAAGTATCGCCTGTGCACTCGGCGGCGCGGCGAAAAGGCTCGTGGCGACTCCCACGATGAGAAAAGATAAAACGAGTTTCTTCATGACCGCTCCCTAAATGGTGCGAAGGTGGGACCCGTCGGGCGTACGAATGACTTGCATTCCCGCCACGCCTTCTTGCGTAGACATACGGTAAGGGTGCGTCCGCGGCGCCCAAAATACCACCACTTCGGATGTTTAAGCGCGACGATATCAAACCCTTCGCGAACGAGCCGATAGAGGGCTGGCAAGGTGTACCCCGCCTGCTTACGCGTCTTTTCGCTTACCGTAAAGAATGCGCACCCCTTCGGCTTAAGGACGCGGTTCGCCTCACGAATCTCTTCGCGCGTCAGCGTCTCCCCATTAAGTACGACGACATCAAATTGTGCGTCCTCATAGGGGAAGGTGTCGCGTGCGCTAATTGAAAGCCACAGCCCCCGAAACGATTCGCGCAATAAATTGGTCACCCCCTCGTCATCGAAACCGATGTCGAGACCTGTTCTTACGCTTGTATATTGCGCGGCAATTACAGCGAAAAGCTCGGCTAAGCGAGGCATATCTCCTTTTCTTCGCGTGTCGTCATATTCTTTAGGCGCACCGTCCCCTTCGCCGCGTCGTCTGGACCAATGTAGGCGGCTTGCGTGGCGTTTGTGGAGTCAGCGTGCGAGAAAAACTTCTTCGGCTTTTGAGGGTGCAGGGCGAGATTAACATTCTCCCCTTCGCGGCGCAACTTCGTAGCAAGTGCCAAGGCTAAGTCACGTTCATTCTCGGTCATAAACCCAACGGCTACACCCTTCTTCACCTTCACGGCATCCGTCCCCAGCCGTGCTTTTAGAAGTTCCGTCACCACGACATCGCCAAAGCCGAGCCCCACCGCACTCGTTGGGTCACCGCCAATTGTGGTTAAGAGGTTATCATAGCGTCCGCCACCAAAGATTGCACGGAACTCGCCCGCCGTATCAAAGCACTCAAAGACAATGCCCGTATAGTAGCTAAGCCCACGGATAACCCCGATATCAAATTGCAAGCAGTCCGCGAAGCCCGCGATTTCCGCAAGACGAAAGAGTTCCGCGAGTTCTGGACACGCCGCGTACGACTTCGTATCCATAATTGCGAATGTCGCCTTAACTTCATCCGCGCCCAGTCCGCCCGCCGTGAGCATTTCGGCGATTTCAGAGTCAGGCATTTTGCCGCGCTTATCGAGCGCGAGAAAGACTTGGGCATGTTTCTCGGCGGGAATACCACTCGCGGCAAGCAAGTCGCCGAGATACTTGCGCGAAGAGACATGTACCTTAAAGTCCTTAGATGAAAGTCCCATTCGCCGCAAAGCATCACACGCCGCGCCAATCACCTCGACTTCCGCGAGAACTGAGTCCTCGCCAATTATATCGACATTCCACTGGTAGTGCTCGCGCTTGCGCCCTTTCGTCATGCGTTCATAACGAAAACATTGCGCAATCGTCGTCCATTTAAGCGGAAACGAGAGTTCATGTTGCCGCTGGGCGACCATGCGCGCCAGTGTCGGGGTCATCTCCGCCCTAAGCGCCAAATGCCGCTCGGACTTATCAAGGAAGTGATAAATCTGCTCGCCCACTTCCTCGCCCGCCTTGCGCGCGAGCAATTCATAGCTCTCAACTACGCACGCATCATACGGCTCAAACCCAGCCGCCGCGCCTGCCGCACGAAACGCGTCAAACACACGATTGCGCCATACCATATCCTCGGGATAAAAGTCACGCATTCCACGAGGCGGTTCAAATGAAATCTTTTCGGACATCTTTTCTCCTTACGCACTATAAGTATACCAAAAATCGGGTTTTATCTCAAGAGGGCAATGCGACTTTCAAACTTTTCGCGACCGCCGCGTCAATCTCGTGCGGCATGTAAATTGGGAGCGCGTGCTCAGACCCCTCGCGCCAAATGAGTTCCGCTTGCGGGAAGAGCCCCTTCAAAAACGCCGCGTTTCCAGGGCGGACAATCCCGTCGTTTCGGCTTTGGAAGATTGTGACAGCTCCCGAGAAAGCCTTTTCCGCGAGAGCCCGCTCTAGTTCGCCGCGGAGATCCGTCTTAGCGAGATACTCAAGACCCTTCTCAAGATTCAAATCCGTATCAAGCGCATAAGGGTTCGGTAGCCCCTCTGGAACGCCGAAGAATCCTGCACCATGCGTCATCTTTATGCCGACGCGCAGTGCTTCCAAACGCCGCGGCGAAAGACCATCCCAGCCGTCTTTACGCATCATACAGGGTGTTGCCGCAATCAAAATAAGTGCCTTAATCTTAGCGGGGTACTTTAAGAGTAAGCGCAACGCTGAAGAGCCGCCCATAGACCACCCGACTAAGCAAACGGCTTCTTCCGCCTTCAGTGCCTTCTCGGGGAGTCCGTTTAGTTGATCTAGATAACTAAAAACTGCCGCGCGGGGGAAAGTGCAAAGACTCCACGCCGTAGGGCTCGCCGACCAACCATTAAGGACAAAGGTCTTCACAAGCCCTCACAATGGTAGCGCCAAGCATCGTTTTCTTCCGCTTCGGCAATTTAATGACGGTTCCATCGGGATAAACGAAAGCGACGCGATTCGTATCCGCCCCAAAACCGCACCCTTCTTCCGTCACATCATTAGCGACAACGAAGTCAAGGTTCTTCTCGCGGCACTTACGCGCCGCTTCCTCAAGAATATTCTCGGTCTCCGCCGCGAAACCAACTTTAATCAGAGCCTTAGCACTCTTTAGAATATCTGGATTCGGCGTGAGGCGAAGGACATTCTTCATCTTGTTCTTCTTAAGCTTCTGACTCGAACAAACGACGGGACGCCAATCCGCCACAGCCGCCGTCGCGACAAAAACCGCCTCGCCTTGACAGTCCTCAAGCGCCATCTTAACCGCGTCATTCATCTCACACGCCGAGACAACATCGCGCCGAATAACACCAAAGGGAGTCTTGCGCGTGACGGGTCCCGCAATAAGGATAACTGGGTGCTTCCTGCGCACTGCCGCCGCGGCAATCGCGAAGCCCATCTTTCCCGTGGACGGATTCGTCAAATATCTAACGGGGTCAAGATATTCACGCGTAGGACCTGCCGTTATCACAAAAGGTATTCTCATCTCTACTAGCCTTTCTCGTTCATTTAGACTTTGGGGGATGTAAGGTGATTACAAGATCGGTCACCTCATACGCCGCCTGCCATGACGCACGCTTTAGCGCGCTTGAAGCGCCCCAACTATCCGAATACAACACTTCGCCACGCGCGGCATCATAACCAATAATAAGGCGCATATGCGCACCCTGTCCCTCGCTCGAGTCCCAAGCGAAGGTGCGACTCACGCCCCAAATAAGCGGCCAACCGCGGTCAATGCAAAAGCGGACGGCATCCTCAAACGCTTCTAGCGTAGGCTTCGTTTCCGCCCCGAGCCGCCAATAGTCCGTGCGCGTAAGCCCCGCCTCCTGAGCGACATGGGTTAGGGACGGGAACGCGGCGTTTATGCGCGTACCGCCCCCGACATCCGTCTCAAGAAGGAGCGCGAGTTCGTGCATATCTGTCTCAATGCCAAAGTAGCCCAGAACACGCGCAAGTGTCGCGGGGGCACAATAGCCCTTGCGTCCCTGCTGAACCATAGGGATACCGTCAATATAAAGAGCAGCCCCTTCACGGCGCAGGTTTTCCGTCGGGATAAGTGATGCGCGCGGCGTTTCCGCGGCAGAGTCCTTCATCATCTTCACGATGACATACTCGACTTGGCGCGCACCACCCTCCTTCACCGAAACACCAATTGCCGCCTCAACCGTCAAATCACCGCGCACCCAATCATAATAAGTAATCGTCTTACCGCGTCCATCACCCACGACGGAAGTTGCCTTTTTGCCCACGAAGAATGGCAGGCTCTCAACCGCGGCAAATGCTTCTATTTCCGTCGCCGTTGAGCCCGCGTCGCCTTTATTAAAGAGCGAAACAGTTATGTTCTTAAGCACCCCGTCGCTACCGAAAACAACTTCCGCTTCACAAAGCGGATAGCCGAAGTAGGTGTAGTCCGCGGCGAAGAGATTGCGTACACCCTCAGCTGTCACACTAAAGCGTGAACCTGGATGACGCGCACCAAACTCCGCCCATGTTAGCGCCTGCCAAGCCTCGGGCGCGGCGAACTCCTTACCTAAATCATACGGCGGCGCGGCATGGGCACTCCCCGCGAGAAAAAGTGCCGCGAACGCCAAGAGCCGTAGGCAGGTAGGAGCACGCATACATTTACGCCTTCTTCATTTGCGGGAAGAGGACAACATCACGGATGCCGTCACATCCCGTTAAGAGCATAACGAGGCGGTCAATGCCAATGCCGAGTCCGCCTGTCGGGGGCATACCACACTCAAGCGCGGAAATAAAGTCCTCGTCAATCTTTTCTGTGTCCTCACCCGCTTGATGTTCGAGCGCCTTACGCTGTTCAAGCGGATTGTTCTGTTCGGTATACCCAGGGCACAACTCGCGTCCGCCCACGACAAACTCAAAGACATCCACAAGCGCGGGGTCATCAGGACACGCCTTCGCGAGCGGCACAAACTCATGGGGAAGACGCGTCACGAATGTCGGCTGACGCAAGTTCTTCTCAATAAGCTTATCATAGACTTCGTGCGTCAACATAAGCGTATCGGTAATGCCGTCGAGTTCAAGGTTTGTCTCAGTCTCTTTACCCTTCGCTTTCGCCTTCGCGAGTTGCGCGGCGAAATCAAGTTCAAACCAGTCCGCACCCATCAATTCCTTCACGAGGTCACTGTAAGCGACGCGGCGATAAGGGGGATTGAAGTTTAAGATTTCCTTTTTCTCGCCGTATTCAATCTCGCGCGTACCAATGACGGTATCGCAGAGATGCGGAATCAAGCCCTCAATAATCGCTTCCATTGAAGTACGATCACCATACGCCTCGTAGACTTCAAGAACGGTGAACTCAGGGTTGTGCGAACGGTCAATGCCTTCGTTGCGGAAGTCCTTACCGAGCTCAAAAACCTTATTCATGCCGCCAACCAAGAGGCGCTTAAGATAAAGTTCGGGGGCAATACGAAGAACCATATGTTGGTCGAGCGCATTAAAGCGCGTCTCAAAAGGTTTCGCCGCCGCGCCACCCGCTTGCGCCTGCAAAATAGGTGTCTCAACTTCAATAAAGCCCTTTGACCAAAGGTACTTGCGTGTTTCCATGAGCAAGTTAGAGCGCGTCACAAAGCGTGCCCGCGTCTCGTCGTTCGTCATGAGATCCACATACCGCCGACGATAACGCTCTTCTTGGTCAGCTAGACCATGGAACTTCTCTGGTGGCTGTTCGAGCGCCTTCGCAAGCATCGTCCATTGGGCAACGACAATTGACTTCTCGCCCTTCTGCGTCGTAAAGAGCGTACCTTCAGCACCAATAATATCGCCAAGATTAAGGAGTTTAAACGCCTTAAACGCGGTCTCTGAGAGTTCATCGCGCTTGAAGATAAGCTGAAACTTATCCGTGCCATCATTGATGGTGCAGAAGTTCATCTTACCCATGCGACGAATCGTCATCAGACGCCCCGCGACACGCACGCGCTTACCTTCCTCAAACGCCGCGCGCACTTTCACGAGATCCTCGTGGCTATACTTGCACCCATACGGCGCGTAGCCGAGTTCCTCTAGCGCCTGCATATTCGCGAGGCGCTGCTGGCGATATTCATTCGTTTCGGTCATTTTAGACAAATCCTTTATTCTTCGAAGGCGATATCGAGCGCATCCGAGATCATATCCACCGCGTCCTCAAGATCTTCCTCAGCGAGAACGAGCGGCGGCAAGAAGCGCACGACATTACCCTTAGCCGTAAGCGCGAGGACACCCTGCCCACGCATGGCTTCCACGACTTGGGTGGGGTCGCCGTCAACGACAAGCCCGAGCATAAGCCCCTTACCACGCACCTCAAGAAGTTTGTCGTGTGTATCAACGAAGCCCTGAAGTGCCGCGCGCAGAAGCTCGCCCGTATGTACCGCTTGCTCAAGGAGTCCCTCTTCTTCAATAACGGAAATCACCGCATTCGCCGCGGCCGCGGCAACAGGGTTGCCACCAAATGTGGACGCGTGATCAGAGAGTCCAAAGACATCTGCCGTCTTCGCGTTCGAGACGAGTGCACCCATGGGCAGTCCATCCGCGAGGGCCTTCGCGAGCGTGAAGAGGTCGGGCTTAACATCGTAGCCCTGCCACGCGAACCAGGTGCCCGTACGCCCCATACCACACTGCACTTCATCGCAGATCATGAGGAGGTTTTTCTCATCGCAAAGCGCGCGCACGCCTTTCATAAACTCGTCCGTCGCGGGGGTTACGCCGCCCTCGCCTTGGATAGCCTCGAGCATAATCGCGACGGTCTTATCTGAAATCGCCGCCTTGACGCTCTCAAGGTCATTAAAGTCCGCGTAAACGAAGCCCGTCGGGAGCGGGTCGTAGCCTTCTTGGCACCACGCCTGACCCGTCGCCGTCACTGTCGCGAGGGTGCGCCCATGAAAACCGCGGCGCATCGTCACGATTTCATAACGCTCGCCATTCGCCTTACCCCACTTACGCGCGAGCTTAATCGCCGCCTCATTCGCCTCGGCACCCGAGTTGCAGAAAAAGACCTTACCTTCGAGTCCCGAGAGTTCCACCAACTTCGCCGCGAGATTTGTCGCGGGAATGTTGGCGAAAAGATTCGAGGAGTGCGTCAACTGCGCGGCTTGCTCCTGAATCGCCTTCACCACTTTCGGGTGCGAATAGCCAACATTATGTACGCCGATTCCGCTCGTGAAATCATAAAGGCTTAAACCGTCCGCGTCTCTTACCGCTACGCCCTTGCCACTCACCAGCACGGTTGAGGGCGCGTATGTCGGCATCATAACCTTCTTATAGAGGTCGAGTATTGGTTGCGTCTTATTGCTCATTCTGTTATCTCCGTTCCCACGCCTTCACGCGTGAATATTTCAAGTAATAAAGAGTGTTGCATGCGGCCGTCCACGAGTTGCACCTTGCGTACGCCCGCACGGATAGCTTCCTCACAGCTGACGATCTTCGGGAGCATGCCTCCCGCGATGACCCCTTCCGCCTTCAATTTAGCGACGGAATCGAGATGCAAAGTAGAAAGTAGCGTCTTAGGATCTTCAGGATTCATCAAAAGCCCAGGCACATCCGAGACCAGCACGAACTTAAGCGCCTTAAGTGCTCGTGCGAGTGCCGCGGCGGATACATCGGCGTTCACATTATAGAGGTGCCCATCGTGCTCACCCGTCGCGAGCGGCGTTATAACAGGCACTATGCCCGCATCCAACATCTCCGTTACGGGACGCGCATCCACTGCGACGACTTCGCCTACATAGCCGCGGTCGGGCTTCTCTATCTTACGCGCCTTAAAAAGCCAATTGCCATGTAGGGGACGCGCATTTGTGCCGCGCGCGGCAAGTCGCGCCACAAGATCGGGGTTTACGCGGCGGTTAAGCGTGTGACGGACAATTTCCATCGTCTCCTCATCCGTCACGCGCTGCCCCTCAACAAACTGAGGTTCGTGACCAGACTCCTTAATCGCACGAGAGATCGCCTTACCGCCGCCATGCACAAGCGCGACTTTCATCCCAATCGCGCGCATAAAGGCAATATCGTCCATCACGGAATCAAGATTGCTCTCAATTTCCATAACAGAACCACCCAGCTTTACAAGGACAATTGCGCCCTTGAACGCCTGAATATACGGCAAAGCCTCGGTCAAAACTGCCGCCTTCGCCTGAGCTGTATCAAAACTCTGCATATGAGGTCTAATAGTATACCAAAAAACGCACCAAATCGCAATTACACATTACTAAGACTTCACATTCGGTGACTCCCCTAAGGGAGTCGCGCACTTCCGCTTTTCGGCGCACACAATAAAGAATGACGGACGCTACATCGCTGTAGCATCCGCCTTCTTCTTTCAAGGTTAACACCCTTAGGTTAACCTCTTAACTCAAACTTACTTGCCGAGGATGGCATCCTTGAGCGCCTTGCAAGCCACGATCTTAACGACCGTCTTGGCCTTGATCTTCATGGTCTCGCCAGTCGCGGGATTGCGACCCATGCGCGCGGGACGCTTGATGAGTTTCACCTTGCCGAAGCCGGGGAGCATGAAGCCCTTAGCTTCCTGCTTAGCGCCCTTGATCGAAAGGTCGAGGAGACGAGCATAGATCGCTTCAGCCTGCTTCTTGGTGACTCCACCAACTTCAGCGAGCGCCGCGATGATGCCGCTCTTCGTCGTAGGAACGATTTCTTTCTTTGCCATTCTTTTTAGTCCTTCAGTTACTCATATGGAACCATTTCCACATGTTCTACCTATATGATACCACTATTTTGCCGAAAATGCAAGCAGAAGTTTCACCTGAAGAGGAGCGCGGCGAATAAGCCGGATTCTGTTCATCCCTAAATAAATAGGCACTCTGGTCATTCATCTAACGCAATCAACCCGGAACCTAAGACTCTTGAATGATGTTGGGCGTGAGTAAAAGAGTCACCGAACGAGCCGCTCGTCAATTCCCTATTTGATCTTGCTCCGAGGAGGGTTTACCTTGCGCGCGGCGTTTCTGCCGCGCCGGTGGGCTCTTACCCCACCCTTTCACCATCACCCCCGAGGGGGCTGTCTATTCTCTGTGGCACTTTCCGTCACGCGGGCTTACCCCGCGTCCTTCGTCCTTAACGAACGAATCCTCTGCTCTGTGGAGTCCGGACTTTCCTCCGCTGCTAGGCAACGGCGACCAGTCGCACGCACTCCTCTTCAGGCGAAACTACTTTTCAAAGAACCGTAAGTGCCGCGCTCAGCGGAAAAGGATGCGCCCGCACATATTGCACGCAACAACGCGTTGCGGACGACCCATCTCCCCCGCCTTCATATTCGCGTCGACATTCTGCGCGACGCTCGGCGGTTGCACGAGGTGGCAGCCATCACAAACGCTCTCATGCGTTAGCGCGACAACGACTGGCCAACGCTTCGTGCGAAGGCGCTCATAATAAAGCATCGCCTGGGGATCCTTCACCGCCGCGACTTTCTCGGCACGCTCCTTGCGCGCCGCGTCAAGTTCAGCCTCAACTTCACGCATCCGCGCGTCAATCTCAGCGCAGTACGCGTCAATGCCGCTCTTCGCCGCGTCAAACTTCTCCTGCGCCGCGGTTATACGCGCTTCAGCGGACGGCAAATCGTCCATCGCCGCGAGCTGGTTATTTTCCGTCGCCTCAAGATCATGGTTAATGAGGTCAATCTGGACGGAATATTGCTGATACTCTTTATTGCTCTGAAGTCCCGCCTGGGTCTGCTTAAGGTCACGAATCTTATCCTTAAGTGCCGCGGCATCTTCCTCATAATCCTTAACGCGCTTAAGGGCATAATCATGTCCTTTATGTGCCGCGTCAAGATCTGTTTTCACGCCAGTCAGGCGCGCCTCTTCTTTAGCCTTACGCTGCGGCAAATCTTTCAGTTCCTTCTCGAACTCACGAATTCTACCGTCAACTTCCTGCAACTCCAACAACGCTTCAAGGGTCGTCATTTTGCCCAAACCTTTCAAATTCAAATCTGGGGCAGGAGACGGGACTCGAACCCGCAACCCACAGAATCACAATCTGTTGATCTAACCAATTGATCTACTCCCGCCAACTGGAGCCAGGTAAGGGACTCGAACCCCCGACCTGCTCATTACGAATGAGCCGCACTACCAACTGTGCTAACCTGGCTTGGTGAATCGGTTGTATATTATACCAAATCTGCGCCGACATCGCAAGGGTGTATTTTACATTGCCGCGGAAAGCGCAAAAGTCGACAAAAAGCGGGTGCTTTATTGAAGGAGACGCTTTCTGAGGGTGTATCCGTCTGAGACCGTATCCGTCCCAGAAACATAGACCTTATCCGCATGCTCAATTAGTTGCAGTGCACCCTGCCGTGCGCCCTTGCACTCGGACATCTTAATCGTAATCGGCTTCCTAAAAGGAACAATTTCTTCGACCGTAAAGTTGCCCGCGCCTTTGCTCGTCATGCGATATAGCCCTAGCCCGCCCTTCTTCTTCTCTAATAGAATGTGGTAAACCGTGCCGACCGCGGCACTTTGTGGCTTAATTTCAGAAGGTGCATCCCGCCAAAGGTTAATCGTGTCCGCCTTAAATCGCTGAAGGATATCCGTAAACGCGTCTAATTGCGCGAGACCTTCTTTATCCGCTCCCTTAGATTGCATAAGGGAGTCCCAAGTAGGTAGCCGCAAAGATGTAATGTAGCCTAACTTATATAGAGCCGCGAATGTGCCGCCTACTCCTATAATAAGAAGTCCCAGAAATAGCATGAGTCGCTGATAACGCGCACGCCTCGCGTTCTTTTTGTTGGCTTCTTCTTTTTCGCGCCAGCGACGCTCTACCGCGGCAACCGCGGCAATTTTAGACTGTTCTTCAAAGTTGCTTTTCATAAGTTTCAGGCATGGGCATCTCGCAAATTACATTCAGCGGCCAAATATTAAAGGGGGACATTATCCGCCGCAGGTGGTCAGGCTTATTGGCTTCATACCGCAATTCGCCGAGCTTTTCAGCCATAACCGTATTCAGCACCCCCGCCGTGCGCTCTTGGTAGTCGGACGCTATACGGAAGATCTCCGCCTCAGTCTGTGCACGCACTTCCGCAAACTTATGCGCCTCACTATCCCTGCGCGCCTCTTCCGAACAAAGCGCATTAGAAAGCCGATAATTATCAAGTTGCCGTTCTAACTCATTTATCTCACGCATCATCGTCGCGAAGCCGAGGCTTCCCGGATGCGCAAGTTGCAAATTCCTATTCATTGTCCGCCAGCGACGCTCTAAATCCTTTATCTTCTCATCCGTGCGCGAGACATAGTTCTTGCGCTCTTTTTCCTGTAGCGCCAACAGCTCACGCATATGGGCAACTGTCCCCATAAAACCACTGCGCTGAATGGACCAGTCCGAGCCCAGATAAACAAGCGCAAGATGATTGACATCCGAATCACTTAAGAGCGCGACAATTTCTTCGTCTTTTGACTTGCCGCGTTTAATAGTAGAGTCCGTCGCAGCTTTTATGCGCTCGGCTAGGAGAAGTTGATCTTGCTCTAACCGCGCAATCGCAACACGCACCCCCAAAAGCCTGCGATCGGTATTCGCGATCATGCGCGGCACAATGCACCACGCCCCAATCGCAACGCACAAATAACAGCCTACCACTATCGCCAAAGTTATCAAAATCTTCTTCATACCCGCCTTATCTCCCTTTTATTGTATATAACGCCCCCCAGAGCGCAAGACATTCCGCATAGCCTCCGCCTCATTACTATCCCCGCGACCATCTGCCGCGGACGCCTCTCCTCTATATGTCTATTGCCCATAAGTTCATTAGCATTATACCACAACTCCGCGGCAAAATCAAGCCCTTACTGGTAACGCGGCAGGCAACCAACCCACCACGCAAAGCGCGCCCACGCCCCCGTCCAAGCGCGGCACTTACCCCCTCTTACTGGCAGGAGGCTTAGAGACCGCGGTCTATAGGCTTAGAGACCGCGGTCTCAAGGGTGAGAGACCGCGGTCTGTTGGCTTGGAGACCGCGGTCTATCGGGCAAGAGACCGCGGTCTCAGGGTCGAGTGACCGCGGTCTCAAGGTGCTGAGACCGCGGTCTCTAAGTCCCCTCCTGCGCATCCCCCTCTAGGTGCCCTACTGGGTCATGATAATAAGCCTACTTAGAGGCGACCTCTCCCGCGGCAGACGAGCCCCTACCACTCAGCAGACACCCCCTCCCACCGCGGCAGAAACACCCCCTCGCCGCGGCAAATAACCTCCTTCGCCGCGGCAGAAACTACCAACGCTTCTACTCTCTCTTACTTGGTTACGCGGATAGTATAGAATCCGCTCGTGCCACCCTTCACTTTAATCTTAGGTGTCCAGGCTTCACCATCGCCCGTCTTTGAATCCCCCGCCTTAAGTCCATTAAGCGAGGTGCCCTCATAAAGTTGATAGGTGAGGCCCTTCCGCGTCGCGGCAGTTTTAAGGACGGGCTCTTTAGGGGATAGCGTAATTTCCGCACCACTCTCTAGGCTCAATGTCTCACGGACAATTTCGTCCCTGACCTTTGCCGCGCTGAGGTCAATCACCCCCTCCGCGTCCGCCGTGGGAATACTTAGGTAGTCCGTGATATCCAAAGTGCCGCGCAGGATCCGAACTGCCGCGCCATTCGGGGTAATCGTCTTTACATCAGGCGATACCTTCACCGTCACTTTCGCCGCGTCCACACCTTCTGGGATCGTCACTTCTACTGCCGTCCGTTCTGCGCTGGGCGTGACAATATATCCATTCTCAGCGTCGCCCGCGACCCGTGCCGCGCTATCACCTTCTATAACTGGCTTCGGAATCTCTATAAAGGTTATCTTACTAACATCTAGGCTCGTCTTTTGGAGCATTTCTTTTACCTGCTCGCGATAGCCCTTATCAACCTTAACCGTTGTCAGGTTCTCGATAAGCCCAAGATTCTCATTGCCAAACGCACTTTCATCAATGCTCGTCACACTCTTAGGGATCGTTAGGGAAGTAAGATTCCAGCAACCCCCAAATGTTAGTTTATTAATGTGCCCCACCCCGTCCGGAATCGTTATTGAGGTAAGGTTTATGCAATAAAAGAACGCCCATCCGCCAAGAATCGTTAAGTTGTCGGGGAGCTTTAGTGTTGTAAGGCTGATACATTTATTAAATGCGCCCTCGCCAATATTCGTCACACTATTTGGAATCGTTATCGACGCGAGCTTCTCAAAGTTCAAGAACGATTGTTCCCCAATGCTCGTCGCCCCCTCGGAAATTGTGACGCTAGCTAGGTCAACACTATTAGAAAATATGGTCCTCATACCAATCTGCGCAATACAGTCTGGGATTGTCGCGGAAATAAGCTTTGGACACGCTTCAAATGCCGCCTCTTCAACTTCCATTACACTATCCGGAATCGTTAGAGATGTGGTATTGTAAAGAGAAGGATACTTCCCCTTGTTAATGCGCGTCACTACTAGGTCATTAATAACGGGAGGTAACACAAACGCCCCAAGGCTATCCGACGCGTAAATCGCATTAAGCGCACAGGTTCCGTCATGATTATTCTGTACTTCATATTCTATAGTAGG
>CAVCAF010000042.1:0-16019 GCA_963600185.1 Azospirillum sp. 51_20
TTGTAGAATTGTAGAAAGCTCTACATTTCTACATTTCTACACGGCTATTAAGAACCTCAGCGGTCTCTGAGTAAAGATCTAAATCTTGTTAATCTTGTAAATCCTGTCTAAAAATAACTCACGCGGAGCCGCAGAGCTCGCCTTCAGATTTTAGTCTCTTCGCCTACTCAAATTAAATCGCGGCAAAGAACCTGGGCTATTGTCGCGTAGGGCAAGATGTGATATAATAGTCGCATGAGAATTGATCCAACACAGATGAAGGATTGGCAGATTGCAGAAGCCGCGGAAGCCAATCTTAAGACAGCGGCACAGCTCGCCGCTGAACTTGGTCTTCAGGATGATGAATGGGAGCCGTATGGACGCGTCCTCGCGAAGGTGGATGTCACGAAGGTACTTTCGCGTGTAGGTGAAGGGCGGCGCGGCAAATACATTGATGTTACGGCGATTACCCCGACGGCGCTTGGCGAGGGTAAGACGACAACAACGCTTGGGCTTGTGGAAGGGCTGGGATGGCTCGGCAAGAAAGTTGCGGGGTGCATCCGTCAGCCTTCAGGAGGGCCCACTTTTAATATTAAGGGTTCCGCGGCAGGCGGTGGGCTTGCCCAAGTTGTGCCGCTCACGGCGCTTTCGCTGGGGCTTACGGGCGATATTGACGCGATTACGAATGCGAATAATCTCGCGATGGTCGCGCTTAATGCACGCATGCAACATGAGCGCAACCATGATGACGCGTGGCTCGCGGAGCGTGGACTTAAGCGGCTGGATGTTGATCCTAAGCGGATACAGTTCTGTTGGGCGATTGACTTCTGTGCGCAGGGGCTCCGTAATATAGAGATTGGGCGCGGCGGTAAGCTCGATGGCTTTACTTGTGAGTCGGGCTTCTACATTAGCGTCGCGTCTGAAGTCATGGCGATACTCGCGATGAGCAAAGACCTCGCCGACTTGCGTGCGCGGCTTGGACGCATTATTGTCGCCTATTCGAAGGCGGGGCAACCCGTGACGACGCATGATTTGGAAGTCGACGGCGCGATGTGCGCCTTACTTGTGCGAGCCCTAAAGCCGACGCTTATGCAGTCTCTTGAAGGGCAGCCCATGTTCGTTCATGCGGGACCTTTCGCGAACATCGCTATTGGACAGAACTCGGTCGTGGCGGATAAACTCGCGTGTGCGCTGAATGATTATGTGGTGACAGAAAGCGGCTTCGCGAGCGATATGGGCTTTGAGAAGTTCTGGAACATTAAATGCCGCTGTTCGGGGCTTAAGCCTAACGCGGTCGTGCTCGTCGCGACGGTGCGTGCCCTTAAGGCGCATGGCGGCGCGCCTGCCGTGAAGGCGGGGATGCCGCTTGACAGCGTCTACACGAGCGAGAACTTGGAGCTCCTCGAGAAGGGGTGCGATAACTTAAGAGCGCATATTGACATTATCCGTAAATCGGGCGTGAAGCCGATTGTGTGCCTCAACGCGTTCTATACCGACACCGCGGCGGAGCGCGACCTCGTGCGGCGCGTGACGGAAGAAACAGGCGCGGCATTCGCGGTCAGCGACCACTGGCTTAAGGGCGGGGAGGGTGCGCTTGAGCTCGCGAAGACGGTTGTCGCGGCGTGTGAAGAGCCGAACGACTTCCATTATCTCTGCGACCTCAATGAGCCACTTTCGGTGCGCATAGAAAAGCAGGTAAAGGAAATCTATGGCGGGGACGGCGTAGATTACACCCCTGAAGCCGCGGCACTTCTCGCGGCATTTGAGGCGGATAGCGAAATCGCCCATTTGCCTGTGTGCATGGCGAAGACGCAATATTCGCTCTCGGATAATCCGAAGCTTCTGGGGCATCCGAAAGGGTGGCGGTTGACGATTTCTAATATCCTTATTTATCAAGGCGCAGGGCTCGTTGTGCCTGTCGCGGGTGAAATTAAGCTTATGCCCGGTACGAGCGCGTCGCCCGCGTTCCGTCGTGTCGATGTTGACACGGCGACGGGCAAGGTGAAAGGACTCTTCTAATTATGAAACGCACGGTCGTATTACTGTTATCGATAGTCGTCGGTCTAATTGCGGCCGTTTTGACGCGGGTTTATATTGCGTCCAGCGAGAATGAGATCCAGAAGGAGCAGGAAGCGTTGCGCCGGCGGTATGGTACGATTAAGGCGCTGTGCTTCTTGCGCGATACGCCCGAAGGGACAGTTCTCGCGCGTTCCGATTTAGGGGTGCGCGTTGTGCCCGCGATGGGTATGCGTGGGCAGGCTCTTGAAGAGAGCGACAGTAGTGATGTTATTGGACGGCGCACGCTTATCGCCCACAGCAAGGGCGAGATTGTGTTTTGGTCGGATATCGAGGGCGGATCGCCCGCGGCAAAGGGTCTCTCGGCGGATATTCGGCGGCAGATGCGCGCGATTTCCATCAATGTGAGTGGATCTGCCGCGGTCTCGGGCATGGTTAAGCCCAATGACCATGTGGATGTTATTGGCACCTTTAACTTCCCGAGTGGCGAGAAGACGAATGGCGAGAAGGAAGATCTCGTCACCTGCACGATTTTGCAGAATGTGCTGGTGCTGGCGACTGGACGCGAAACCGCGAAGTCCCAAAGCATTACTTACGGCGGCATGGGCGGCAGCGCCTATTCAATGGTTACTTTGGAAGTAACGCCGCGTGAGGCAGAAATGCTCGCGTTCGCCGAACAGATTCGCGGCAGGCTCGTACTTACTTTGCGCAACCGCAATGACGCGTCTTATGAAAAGCAGTTGCCGCAAGTTAATTACCAAAAGATACGCGAGGAGATTGAAGAGTTGAATCTCAAGCGTCAATCTGGGAGAGTTGGGGGTCGCTAATGTTGCGCCTAACGACGCTTATCAATGGTGAACGCGCGGTAAGACCGTTAACGGACGGCGTGTGGTTTATTGGTAGAGAGCCGTCGTGCGAAATCCGTCTCGACTTCCCCGATGTTAGCGGGCGGCACGCGCTACTAAATGTCTCGCAGGGCGCGGCACTTATTAAGGATTTGCGTAGCGCGAATGGCACTTATGTGAATGGCGAGTTGCTGACGGATGAGGTGCGCTTAGGGGGCGGAGATGTCGTCCAAATTGGCGAGAACCTGTTGCGGGTAAGTGATGAGGCTGAAGAAGAGAAAGCCGCAGCACTGCCCGAGGAACCTGCCGCGGAAGAACCTGCCCCCGAAGAGCCGCCACTTATAGACCCAACGCGTGAATTGCGGCGGAGCGTGCAGGGGCAAATTCAGCGCGAACTCCTCAAGCGCCTTGATATGAAGCGCATTACTCTCAGCGGCGTTGATCAAGCTGAACTAGAGGCGACGGCGCGTGAGAAGATTTCGCAAATTGTAAATGAGGTAATCGCGAATGGACGCCTCCCCGCGGAGATTGACCCTGGGCGGCTTGAGGAGGATGTCTTTAATGAGGCCATGCGCCTAGGCCCGCTCGAGGATTTGCTCGCGGATGATACCGTGACTGAAATCATGGTTAACGGACACGACAAGGTCTATGTCGAGCGCCACGGTAAATTGCAACTCTCGGATTGCCAATTTATGGATGACGCGAGTGTTATGAGCGTCATTGAGCGCATCGTCGCCCCCCTCGGGCGACGCATAGATGAGTCCCAACCTTATGTGGACGCGCGTTTGGCGGACGGTAGCCGCGTGAACGCGATTGTGCCGCCACTTGCGCTCTCGGGCCCGACACTGACTATTCGTAAGTTTTCTAAGAAGTCCTTAACCGCCGCGGACTTCGTGCGTTTTGGCACATGGACTCTAAACGCCGCGGAGTTTATGAAGCTTTGCGTGCTTCTCAGAAAGAACATCGTTGTCGCGGGCGGTACAGGCTCAGGTAAAACAACACTCCTTAACTTGCTCTCGGGTTTTATCCCGACGGATGAGCGTATTGTGACGATTGAGGACGCGGCAGAATTGCGTCTTCAGCAACCGCATGTTGTGCGTCTCGAGGCGCGTCCCCCGAATATTGAGGGTAAAGGCGCGGTGACGATTCGCGATTTAGTTAAGAATAGCCTGCGTATGCGCCCTGACCGCATTATTGTGGGCGAGTGCCGCGGTGGCGAAGCGCTTGATATGCTTCAGGCGATGAATACGGGGCATGATGGTTCGCTTACGACGGTGCACGCTAATTCGCCCCATGATGTCGTCTCGCGTCTTGAGACAATGGTGCTCATGAGTGGACTTGAGTTGCCCACGCGGGCAATCCGTGAGCAAATCGCGAGCGCGGTTGATATCATAATTCATGAATCACGCCTTTCGGACGGCTCGCGTAAAGTCGTCGCGATTACGGAAGTCACGGGACTTGAGGGTGAGCGTATTGTTATGCAAGATCTCTTCACCTTTGAGCAAACGGGACTCACCGAAGACGGACACATCGCGGGCAAGTTTAAGCCGACGGGGGCTATGCCGTCTTGGTTCGACCAGCTCGCGGGGCGTGGGTGGCGCGTAGATCCGCAGATGTTTGACCCGAGTTCTGATAAGACCGTCACTGTCCAGAAGGTTAGGAGGGGCGCGTAAATGGTGCCGTGGCTCTTAGCTATTCTCATGGCACTCGCCAGCGCGGGTATCGCGTGGTATTTCGTGGGTGGCGTAAAGATTAAGGCGGGCTGGCAAAATGGGGCGAGTCCCCTCGCGCAGTGGCTTGATTCGCGTAGGCGTCGCCGCTTTAATGAGCAACTCCCTGAGGCACTCGCCACAATGACGAATGCGTTAAGGGCAGGCTTCTCAATTGCCCAAGCATTCGCTTCCGTCGTTGAGCGCGGCGAAAAGCCAATGTGCGAAGAGTTCGCTATCTTGATACGCCAAATGCAAGTCGGGATGAGTTTTGAGAATGCGCTTGAGTCAATGAATACGCGCGTCGGGTCGGATGACCTCGCGCTCGTCACAACCGCGCTTCTTATTAGTCGCAAGACGGGCGGCAATGTGACGGAAATCTTTGATAAGATATCGTCAACTATTCGCGGACGCATGAAGATTGAGCGTAAAGTCCATACCCTTACGGCGCAAGGGCGCCTTCAGGGTATTATCGTCTCCATTATGCCTTTCTTGCTCGGGCTTATTATGCTCATTCTAAAGCCCAATACAATGATTCCTTTCTTAACTAGCGCGGCGGGACTAATTTCCGTCGCCATTGTTATCGTACTCGTATTAGCCGGCTGGCTAATCATACGCAAAATCGTTAAAATTGATGTCTAACTCTAAACTATGAAAAACGGATTCTTCTCAAAACTAGATAAAGCGGCATTTTGGACGGCGACAGCGATTACTTTCGCGGTTTATTTCTATACTCTAGGTCCTTCGGTAGGCTTGGAAGACTCGGGTGAACTCGCAACGGCGGGTGCACATTTGGGCGTACCGCATCCGCCAGGCTATCCGTTCTGGACGCTTTGTAGCTGGATCTTCTGCAAACTTTTCGCGTGGGTGACCTACATGGGGCACCCAACTCCTGCGTGGGCGATTAGCCTCTTTTCGGCGACGGCGGGCGCATTCGCCGCGGGCTTTACAGCGATGCTCATTAGTCGCAGTGCGCATGACTTTATCTCAGATGAATCAGACGCGGATGACCTTAAGACGGCGATTCTCGCTTTTGGCGGTGGCGTGGGCGGCGCGTTAACCTTCGCGCTTTCACCTGTTGAATGGTCGCAATCTACGATTGTTGAGATTTACTCGCTAAACGCATTCTTCCTCATGGCGGTGTTTTTGCTTTCGTATCGGTGGATGCGCCGTCCGTCGGATAAGATTCTTTGGTTTACCGCGCTTGTCTTTGGTCTTGGGCTTACGAATTACCAAGTGTTGCTCTTCGCGATTGTGCCACTCGCAATCATTATTCTTATGCGCAACGGCGGACTCTTCCGCGACGTTATGATTTATCTTGTGCCTGTGGCGATGACTTGGCAACTGCTTCAAATTGGACAGCTTGGGCAGGCGAGCGCTTACATGCAAAGCGATGTTATCGCGAAGCACGACATAATCCGCACGACCGCGGCGTGTCCATCTTCAACGGTTCTTGCGCTTGGGGTAATTGTCCTCGTGGGCGCATTGATTACGACAGCCGTTTTGCGTGGACGCGGTAAAGTCGCACAGGCGACAAAGGTGGCACTTTACGGAGGCGGCGCGGGCGCGGCACTTCTTTTCCTTGCTTCTATCGTCATTCGTGGTGCGAATACTTGGGCGGGCATTACGGAACCCGTCGCGCCACTCATCGAGCCTTGGCGTTATGGGCTTATCGCCGTGTGTATTGCCTGTAGTGTAGTCGCCGCCGTATTTGCCGCGCTGCAAGATACAACCGAGACGCGCTTCCCCGCGCTCGTTAAGAAGGGTCTTATAATCTCTGCCGCGCTCGCACTTGTCGCGATTGTCTTCGCCGCGAGTATCGCCGAGCCGTCCCTGAAGGGCTATGTGGGCGCGGCGTATCCGTGGGGGAAGTCAACTTTGATCTTCGTCGTCCTCCTTATCGCGCTTTTCGCGCTTTGCGCCTTTACGCGTAAGGGGCTCGCGTTTGCGATTCCTGTCGCGGGGCTCCATATCGCGGCATTCTTCCTCTTAAAGAATGGTGCTCTTAATGGGCTTACGCACCCTATGAGTTGGTGGTTCTGGTGGCCAATCGCGTGGAACTTCGTGTTACTCGCCCTCGCATGGTTAACACTTCCCAACGGACGCTCCGTCGCGGGCGCGGCGTTTTTCGCCCAGCTCGGTGTCTCGTTCTACGCGTATATGCCGATTGTCTCTGACTTGCGCAATCCGCCAATGAACTGGGGCTATCCACGGACATGGGAAGGCTTCAAGCACGCGATTATGCGCGGACAGTATGAGGCGATTGGTGTGCCGACTTTCCCCTCGGTTATGGCGTTTCTGGACTTCATTGGCGGACAGATGAAGCACTACTTCCAAGATGTCATGGTGCAGTTTACCGACTTACTCGTACCATTCGCGCTCGTGCCCTTTATTGTGGCGCGTTGGGTCGTCGCGAAGGCGCGGCGCAAAATCTTTTGGCAATGGATGGGTGCCGCGTTCGCCTGCTTCTTGATGATGAGTTTCTTGCTGATTCTCCTCGCTAATGTGAAGGGTGATGTGCAAGACGGCTTTATTCAGAAGGTGAAGTTTATTTCGTCCCACGCGATGATTGCGCTCTGGATTGGCTACGGACTCGTCTTTGCCGCGGTGCTTATTCTAAAGAAGACGAAGAACCTCTTCTACGCGGCACTCGTCGCGCTCGCGACAATCGTGGTTTCGGCGATTTACCCGATTATCCAAAATTACACAGATGAGCGGATGGTCTTCGAGCTCGGCGGCAACGAACAAAACGGACACACCTTCGGCTGGCAGTTTGGCGCTTACCAATTGGAAGGCGCGAAAGCAATTAAAGATCAGCTCCTCGCTGATGAAGAGCCGCTACCCGACCCGAATTGGCCAGAACGGATGGAGGATTTCTCAATCTTCTTCGGCGGCACAGACCCAGGGCGATTCGTGCCAACATACATGATTTATGCGGCGAATTATCGTCCTGATGTCTACCTCATTACCCAAAACGCCCTCGCGGACGATACCTACATGTCCGTTGAACGTGACCTGTATGGTGATGAAATATGGATTCCTTCCAAGGAAGATTCCGCCCAAGCGTTCAATATCTATGTGGATGAAGTCCAGCGCGGCGTTCGCGCGGCGAATGGTGATTTGAAGATAGAGAATGGGCGCGTGCAAGTGACGGGTGCTTTGGGCGTTATGGAAATTAACGGCATTCTCACGAAGATGATGTTTGACCATGACCGCCTCAGGCATTCGTTCTATGTTGAGGAGAGCTATGTTATCCCTTGGATGTACGACTATCTCTCGCCGCACGGACTTATCATGAAGATTAACAAAGACCCCGCGCCCTATGATCCCATCGTTGCCACGAAAGATGCGGACTTCTGGGATTGGTACACGCGGCGGCTTTTGAATGACCCAATGTATCGCCGTGACTTCGCGGGACAAAAGAGCTTCTCGAAGTTGCGCGCGGCACTCGCGGGGCTTTATATGAAGCGTGGACGCTTGGAGCAAGGTGCGCAGGCGTTTCGTGAAGCGTGTCTGCTATATCCTGCCTCGCCTGAGGCGACATTCCGCTATGTGCAGGAAGTTTTGCTCCCCACGCGCCAGTGGGATAAGGTTCTTGAGTTGATGGACTATACCGACTATCTCGACCCCCATAATTTGCGCACGGCGGGTGTACGCGATTATGTCGTGCGGCTGAGGGCGCTCACCAATCAGATTTCGCTCTTGGAAGCGAAACGCCGCGCCCAGAAAGAACTGCCGCGTCCTGAAGCATATACCCTCGCTCAAGCTTACAGGGCACTTGGACGCGTTCAAGAGGCGGCGGAATTGTTGAAACCCCTCGTTGAAGGTGTCACCGATAAGAATGAGCTTCTCTTTTTCGCCAACATCTTCTGGGAGAGCGCGAACCTCGCGGACGCGGAAAAGGTGCTTCTTCAGTATCTGCGCCAATTCCCGCGCGAAGATATGACCGCGTGGGCGATGCTCGCGAAGATTCAACAGCGTTCAGGACGGCGGACGGAAGCCCGACGGAGTCTCCAAACCGCACTTTCGGTCAACCAAAAGCAGACAATTGAGCTTATCCAGCGTGATAATGAACTTCAGGAAATTGCACTTCCGCTCTTTCAGCGGCGCAACTAAAGTGCTATAATATTAGAGTCGATTTCAAGAAAGGAATTAATATGCCTAGAACAGATATAGATTGGGAGAAGCTCGGCTTTGGCTTCTCGGATGTTAATTGCCATGTGCGTAGCGTCTGGAAAGACGGCGCATGGGGTCCGTTAGAGTTCGTAAAAGAACCCTTTATTACGATGCACATTGGCGCGTCGTGCTTGCATTACGGGCAGGAGTGCTTTGAGGGCATGAAGGCGTTCCGTCAGAAGGATGGTAAGGTCGTAATCTTCCGTCCCGATGAAAACGCTAAGCGTATGCACCGCACGGCTATCCGCACGGTTATGGCACCTGTGCCTGAGGAAATGTTCGTTGAGGCGGCGGAAAAGCTCGTCGCGGCGAATGAGGAGTTTGTGCCGCCGTATGGCACGGGTGGGTCGATGTACTTGCGTCCGCTCCTTATTGGCACGGGTCCCCAAATTGGTGTTGCGCCCGCTAAGGAATATACCTTTATTATGTTGTGTATGCCTGTGGGGGCGTACTATAAAGGTGGACTTAAGCCTGTGCGCGCCGTAATTCTTGATGATTGGGATCGTGCTGCGCCTCACGGTATGGGCGATGTGAAAGTCGGCGGCAACTACGCCGCGAGTCTTTATGCCCACGAAAAGGCGAAGCACGATGGCTGGCCTGTTGAGTTGTATTTGGACGCGAAGACGCACACGCTCGTGGAGGAGTTCTCTACTTCCAACTTCCTCGGCATTAAGAAGGACGGCACTTATGTAACCCCCGACAGCCACTCGGTGCTCCCCTCAGTGACGAATATGTCCCTTAAGCAAGTTGCCGCGGACTTAGGTTGGCGCGTGGAGTGCCGCCCTGTCCCCTACGAAGAAATTAAGGACTTCGCCGAAGTTGCCGCGTGTGGCACGGCGGTTGTCGTGACACCCGTTTGGGAAATTACGCGTGGGGCTGAGGTCATTAAGATTTCTGACCCCGAAAAGGTCGGTCCTCACCTGCAGAAACTCTACGACACCGTCCAAGGCATCCAATACGGCGTTTTGCCTGATACTCACGGTTGGTGTCACGAGGTTAAGGTCGACTAAGTTAGAGGTTTCCTCTGTCTAAGTGGCTTGAGCGTGCTGTCGATGACTCGGTAGTACAAGGCTTGAAAGCGGTGGGTTATTCACCGCTTCTTGCTCGTTTATTGGCGCAGCGCGGCGTTTCGGCTGAGACGGTGACGGACTGGTTCGCGCCGAGCCTAAAGAATCTCGCGAAACCTGACGCGTGGCCCGTACTCGGGCGTATTGCCGCGAAGATTCTACACTTCGTACGCGAAGGGATGACGATAGTCGTCTTTGGCGACTACGACTGCGACGGCATTTCGGCGACGGCGATTCTCGTGAAAACGTTGAGTGCCTTGCCAGGCGCTAGGGTTAGGCCCTTTATCCCCGCACGCTTAACCGAGGGCTACGGTATGCGCGAGGAGTCCGTAAGGCGAATGCGCCACGAGAATCCCGATGTCGCCCTTGTCGTCACGGTGGATAACGGCATTTCATCTGCCGCGGAAGTCGCGAGCCTAAAGACGGTGGGCATTGAGGTTATTATAACCGATCACCACCTCGCGGGTGCGGAATTGCCCGATTGCCTTATCGCCGACCCAATGGCAGAAGTGCCGAATGAGCCTTGCCCTGAATGCTTCCGCGGCTTATGTGGCGCGGGAGTCGCGTTTCTTGTTGCCCATGCGCTCGTCATCCAAGCGCGGGCGGCGGGGCTTCTTAGCGCGGCACAGTCATTTGCGGGAGAAGCACTCGTTTTGGCGGGACTCGCCACAGTCGCGGATGTCATGCCGCTTACGGGGCAGAATCGCATTCTAGTCGCGGAAGCCTTAAGAGTCTTTATGAAGTATTCACCGATTGGACTCCGCGAACTCCTAGAACGCGCGGCGAAAAATACGCTTGTCGCGATGAACGCGAAGGACTTTGGTTTCTTGATTGGTCCACGCATAAATGCCGCGGGACGGCTTGGGGACGGGATGGACGCGCTCAGGCTTATACTTTGCACCGACCGTGAAGAGGCGCGTAAATGTGCCTTTGAGATAGATACGCTTAATACGCGGCGTAAGTTGACCGAGAAGGGCATGATTACCGCGGCACAAAAACAGATTCACCTCGGCGCGGCGGCGCAGGTTATTGACTTGCCCGAGGGGCATCCGGGTGTCTCGGGCATTGTCGCCGCGCGTATCTTGGAGTCCTTAGAAGAGACACCCGTGCCCGTCTGCGTTATAGTTAAGGGACGCGGCTCAGCGCGTGCGCCAGCTGGCTATAACTTAAGGGACGCTTTGGAGGCTTGTTCTGCGCACCTAACGCACTTTGGCGGACACGCCGCCGCGGGCGGCTTCTCGCTTGTGTCGGACGATGTAGAGCCGTTTCGCGACGCATTTACCGCGGCATGTGCTGAACAGGCAACGCGCAACCTAGACGCGGCTTTGGGCGATGTCTTCGCGGACGCACTCGTTACGAGCGAAGATTTGACGCTTGACTTTGCCGAGCAAGTAGCGAAGATGAATCCCTTTGGGGAGGGGAATCCCGAGCCAGTTTTCTGGGCGCGGCACTTGTTTATTAAGGAAGCGCGTACGCTGGGGGTTACTTCGCAACATCTCGCGCTGATGTTTACAGATGAGTCCATGCCGCGTGCTGTTTGGTGGGGGCATGGCTACCTCGTGCCGACGCTTAGGCAGAAAAAGAAGATCCCCCACGAGGCACTCTTTACATTAGAGACTTCTACTTATGGCGGCGACCATGTAGAGTTGCGCCTCGTCTCAATGCGCCCCGAAGCCTCACATTAAGCCGCGCCCCGCGCTAGGCGGTGAGGTTTAAGGGCTAGGGCGCGCGACAAATCACAATAATTTTACGATTTCGCTTGATTCGGGGGCGTAGGTTTGGTATACTATGGACTCAAACAATTCGGAGACTGTGTAGAAATGGGACAACTCGAAGAGTCCACCGACTTGACGCTTGATTTCACCAAGCTCGAGAAGGTTGGTAAACAGGTCTCGGAAACGCGAGCCGCGGGAGACGTGGCGAACGATCCGGGAGTGATTCCGGTGGCCGTACAGAATGCGGACACTAAGGAAGTTATTCTTGTCGCGTACACGAATGAATACGCGATGAAAGAATCCTTCAAAAAGCGCAAGCTCATACTTTGGTCCACGAGCCGCAATAAACTGTGGTTCAAGGGCGAAACGAGCGGCGAAACGTTCGACTTGCTGGAGGCCTATGTAAATTGCGAACAAAACTCTCTGCTTTACATTGTCCGTCCGTGCCGCGGTGGGATTTGCCACACGAAGAATAAAGATGGTAAGCCGCGCAATTGCTATTATCGTAAGATCGACTTTGATACCCTTAAGCTTACCTTTGTCGATCCCTAACCCAATTGAAAACTAACAACAACAACAAATAATAAAGGAACAGATAAAATGGCAGTTCTCGGACAAGGACTCGTCCTATTGATAGCCGGCATGGGCATCGTCTATATCTTTTTGACGGTGCTCATTTATGTAACTAAGTTTGCGATGGTCTCGCTCGCGCGTTTCGACCATCTTATGCCGCAGGAGGCGCCGAAGAAGAAGCCGGCACCTAAAGCCGCGGTGAGTGACGACGCGAATGTCGCGCTCGCGATAGCCGTTGCGCGTGGCTAAGTTTCGCGCAAAGTCAACGATTTACAAACAGTAAAGCAAAGAAAGAAGAAACTAAAATGTCTAAGAAGACAGTAAAATACATGATGACGGCGTTCCGTGACGGCTTCCAATCCGTGATTGGTGCGCGCGTACTTTCGAAGGATTTCCTCCCGTGCGTCGCTGAGGCGTATGACGCGGGTGTGCGGTGGTTCGAGGCGGGCGGCGGCGCACGTTTCCAGAGCTGCTATTTCTATTGCCAAGAGGACGCGTTCGATGTCATGGATAAGTTTCGTGCCGCGGCGCCTGAGGCGGATTTGCAGACTCTCTCGCGCGGCGTGAATGTCGTCGGTCTTGAGTCCCAGCCGTCGGATATGATTAAGCTTCATGCTCAGATGTTTAAGAAGCACGGCATGAGCTCGATTCGTAACTTTGACGCGCTCAACGATGTGGATAACCTTAAGTGGTCGGGTCAGTGCATTCATGACGCGGGGCTTAAGCACGAAGTCGTCGTGACGATGATGGGGCTCCCTCCCGGGATTGATAACCAGGGCACCCATACGCCTGAGTTCTATGCGGAGCGTCTGCGTAAGATTATGGACTCTGGCATCCCGTTTGACCGCGTCTGTTTTAAGGATGCTTCGGGCACCTCAACGCCCCATACCGTGTATGAGACGATGAAGGCGGCGCGTAAGCTCCTCGGCGATAAGGTGCACATTCAGTTCCACAGCCACGAGACGGCGGGCAACGGTGTAGCGTGCTACCTCGCGGCACTTAAGGGTGGCGCGGACGGTCTCGACCTTTCGATGGCTCCCATGAGCGGCGGCACTTGCCAACCCGACATTATCACGATGTGGCACTGCCTCGACGGCGATCCCGACTTCTGCTTCGACTTCGATATTAAGAAGATTAAGAAGGCGGAAGACGCGTTCAAGGACGCGATGAAGAAGTACTTCCTGCCGCCAGAAGCGATGAATGTGAATCCGCAAATTGTGTGGAGCCCGATGCCAGGTGGCGCGTTGACCGCCAATACCCAGATGCTCCGCGACAATAATATGATGGATAAGTACGATGACATGATTGCCGAAATGTACGATTGCGTCCGTCTCGGTGGCTACGGTACTTCCGTCACGCCTGTTTCGCAGTTCTACGCCCAACAGGCTATCCAGAACGTCATGTTTGGTAAGTTCAAGAAGTTCGCGCCTGGCTACGCGAAGATGGTGCTTGGCTACTTTGGCAAGACCCCCGTCGCGCCCGATCCTGAGATCGTCAAGAAGGCGGCGGAGTTTATGAAGATGGAGCCGACGACAAAGACCGTGCTCGAACTCAATGACGCGGATCCGACTAAGGGACGCAAGGCGGCGGAGAAGATGCTGACCGACGCGCAGTTGCCGATTACGGATGAGAATGTGTTCATCGCGGCATCGTGCAAGGAGAAGGGCATCCTCTTCCTGCAAGGCAAGGGCCCAATGGGTTGCCGTTTCGCCGAGGACGCGAAGCCCGCGGCGGGCAAGGGCGGCCCTGTCACCGTCACAATCAACGGCAAGGCTTATGGCGTTGAGATTAAGGGCAACGGACAAGCCCTCGTCAATGGTCAAGCGGTCGCCTTCACGGCGGAAGAGGGGCTCAAGGCGGCACCTGCTGCCGCGGCGGCTCCTAAGGGCGGCACCGAGGTTAAGGCGCCTGTTCCTGGCACAATCCTCCGCATTACGACCCCGAGCGGCACGCGCGTTTCGAAGGATGACGAAATCCTCGTCTTTGATGTGATGAAGATGGAGACCCCCATCACCGCCCCGTGCGATGGTGTTGTCACCGTCCTCGTCGCTCCTACCGATAAGGTTGGCACTGACGAAGTCGTCGCCGTTATTGCCTAACCCCTAAAGGAAGAAGGAGAACCAGTAAATGAAAAAGATTCTCATGGCTCTCGCCTTCGCCGCCTGCGCAATTTGTGCTCAGGCGGATGGCGATTGGCGGACAACTGCCGCGCGCGTTCGGAACCTCTCGGGCGACACGGGTATCGCGGGCTTTATGAAGAAGGAAGCCCCCGAATTCTTGACGGGCAACTACGCTGAAGCTGACCGCGTCGCGGTTAATGATATGCTCGGCAAAGATCCCCACGATGGCAATTCGGGTTACAAGACCCCGAATGGCTATGTGGATAAGGCGGGCGTTTGGCATGGCGGCTACTTTGACGATGTGGGCAACTTCGTCGAGGGTCACCAGATCAAGACGCTCTTCAATATGCCTTATGGTCTTGGACAGCTCATCATGATCCCGATCTGTCTCGTCCTGCTGTATCTCGCGATTGTACGCGGCTTTGAGCCGTTGTTGCTGTTGCCGATCGGCTTTGGCGGCCTTATCGCGAACTGTCCGTTGACGGGCATTACCTCGCCTGCGATGATGCATGACGGTGTCGTCACCTTCCTCGCCTCGGGTATCCCGCTCATGACAGGCGGCGTGATTGAGCCAGGCGGCTTCCTTTACTACTTCTTTAAGTTCGGTATTGACTCGGGCGTGTTCCCAATCATGATCTTCATGGGTGTCGGCGCGATGACGGACTTTGGTCCGCTAATTGCGAACCCGAAGACGGCGCTTCTTGGCGCGGCGGCTCAGTTCGGCATTTTCTTCGCGCTCTTCGGTGCGCTTGGACTTTGCGCGATCTTCGGCAACGACTTCTTTGGGTGCGATCCATTGAAGGCGGCTTCGTCAATCGGCATTATCGGCGGCGCGGACGGTCCTACCGCCATTTGGCTCACGAGCCGTTTGGCACCGGAACTCCTCGGCGCAATTGCTGTCGCGGCGTATTCCTACATGGCGCTCGTGCCGATTATTCAGCCGCCGATTATGAAGGCGCTTACGACGAAAGAAGAGCGCTTGATTCGCATGCCGGCACTGCGTCCGGTGAAGAAGATTGAGAAGATCTGCTTCCCGCTCGTCGTATTGCTCCTCTGCGCATTCCTGTTGCCTTCGGCAGTGCCGCTTATCGGCGCATTGATGATTGGTAACCTCGCGCGTGAAGTGGGTCCCTCGGTCTCGCGTATTGCCGATACCATGAGCAACGCGCTCATCAACATCGTCACGATCATGCTCGGTCTCTCGGTCGGTTCTAAACTCGCGTGCGAGAAGTTCCTTTCGGCGACGACCCTCGGCATTCTCGCGCTCGGACTCTTGGCGTTCTGCGTGGGCACTGCGGGCGGCGTGTTGATGGCGAAGCTCATGAACCTCTTCTCGAAGGATAAGATTAACCCGCTCATCGGCTCGGCTGGTGTCTCGGCGGTGCCTATGGCTGCGCGTGTGTCGAATAAGGTTTCGCTCGAGGATAACCCGACGAACTACATCCTCATGCAGGCAATGGGACCGAATGTCTCGGGCGTTATCGGTTCTGCCGTCGTCGCGGGCGTTCTCTACACGCTCTGCAAGTAAGTACGCTAAGTACCTGATTCACAGTTAAAGGGAGTGCGCCCCGCGGCGCACTCTTTTTTTGCACTTGTCAAAGATCAAAGTGGCGCGGGCGAAGCGTTTCCGCTTCGCAACCTAACCTCACGGACCTACAGGGCACTTACCGCGGCACATCCGTGAGGGCGTTAGGTTGCGGAGCGGAAACGCTCCGCCCAACACCACGCCCGTCGCCGCGTAGCCTCATTTGCGCTAGGCAAAAGTTAACGCTGTTTGGGCAGGGCGAGTTTCAGAAGCTTTTGGAATGCCGCGGCGGGA
>CAVCAF010000043.1:0-15718 GCA_963600185.1 Azospirillum sp. 51_20
CTATAAAGCGTCGCGCCATTGAGGATATTAACCGTCGTATCCGCAGGGTTGCCATTGCCTGTATTGAAGTTACCCGTAGATGTAACATTAAAATAGGCACCATCCGTTATCTCAACCGTCGCATTATTTGAGTTATACGCCACCATGAAGCGTCCCTTCGCATTAAAGTAGGTGTCTTTACCTTTAATACGGAAAGTGTTATTATTGTTGCGATAGCCCCAGCCGTCGCCCGAACAAGGCGTAAAGTCTTTACCTTGCGGGGTTTCAAACCGACCCGAGAGGAGTTCGACCGTCGTATTATGCGCATTACAGAAATAGAGATCGGCGAAAGTGAGGGTTTTATCTGCGCCTAGGTCAAAGGTGAGATGAGAACCGTCCGTCTCAACCTGTACGCGATTAGATAAGGTATAATTCTCTGAAAGCGTGAGACCTAAGCCGCCTGTACGGAAGAAGTTCGTAGTTGTGCCCTCGCCCGTCACCGTCCAGTTTAAATCCGTCGCGAGGTCGCCCCCATCACCGCCCGACCATTCGCGTGATGTCGCGAATGCCGTCCCAAGTGTTGCCGCGTAAAGAACGACGAGCAGACTCTTAATTCGCATAGTATTAGTCATAGTTTTAGTCCTTCCTTGAAGTTAAGGGTTAGTTTAGAGATTGCACCAATCATAAGGGTCGTCCGCCGCTTCGGGCACGTCCTTATACATGGGGAACTTGTGGTAGCCAGTCCCATTCGTGAAGGTGTTCCAGCCGAGGTTGACCATAAGCCGCGCGAGCATCCGCGAAGAAGCGCGGCGCGAAATACGCTGATGGGGATTCTCATCAATATTGAATGCCCACGGCGGCAACTGCCAAAAGACAATCATGCCCTTACCATAACGGACGATCTTGAACGCGGCATTCCCCGCGGGATCCTTATCTTGAAATGCCGCAAAGGAGAGTTGCCCATGCCAGCAAAAATCGGCATTGGAAAGTCCGTTTAGTATCTCAGAGTCAGGTTTCTCAATGCGTCCAAAGGAGCAGTTATTGGTTTCGGCGACGGCGAGCGGCACAGGTGACCACGCAGCAATTTCTTTCGCCGTAAGCCCAAGCGCCAGCACTTTCGCGCCTTCCTCAATACGCTTAAAGAGGTCGTCGGGCTTCTTTGCCCCTGTGGAGACGACGAGATCCTTACCTGTCTCCCAGCACTTTACGCCATATGTAAAGCCCGCACGGAACGCGCTCTTGCCGAGGAAGTCAGGGACTCCATACTTCGTCTCAATGCGCCCGACATTGGCGAGGAGTTCCCGCACGACACCATCCGCATACGGGTCGGCAATCGTCCGCCCTGTTACATCGAGTTGGCAAAGAATTAATGCGCCGCGCCCTGTGCGGAACTCTAAGAGCGGAGAATACTCGAGCGCGAAGAGTCCGTCCACAAGCGGACGCCAATCGCTGACTTGCGGCTTCTCAGGGATGACTGTCGCGATACAGCCGCGGTTATTAGCCCGCCAAGGTCTCGCCATAGCGAAGCCTGCCCAATTCTGAGTTTGCCTACCGAGGCGGTCATAAAGTCCCGTATCAATTATCGGGCTGACGAGCGTCGATTCACCCGCCCAGTTCACGAGGGAAGCGTCCGCGAGGGAGGGGAAGCGTTTTTCATCGCGATACCGCACGAACCCTTGGCGCATGCCGCGATTTTGCACGCGGAAGCCGAGGGACTCTAGCGTTTCTTTGGTCTGTTCGAAAACAACTACGCCGCGTCCTCTTTCCACAAGCGGCAAAAGTGTATGTTCCCACAAGTCGCGCGTCAGCGTCTCGCGTCCAATCGCGATTGGCATATAGCCTGGTGTCTTCAAGAGTTCCTCACGACTCACAACGCGATGGGATATCTTAAGACGCTTAAAGTTTGCCGCGGTAAGTCCCTTCGGATCATAGAGGGCGACTTCACGGCGCGGATTCGCCACGGGAGCGACTACACGGAAAGCGCGGTGGTCATCCGTGCGGGAGCCGTCCGTAAACACGATCTCCGCGGCGAGTTCCACTTCGCCTGCCGTCTTGGGGAGTCCGAAACTAAAGAGGGCATCCGTACGGCGACCAGGTTCTACACGCGTTTCACCCGAGCCCGCGGCAATTTCTTTGCCTGCGTAAGTGGCTTTCCATTGCCAAGTTGCGGTCTGAGCCTCCGAGTGGTCATTGATAAGTACGAGGCGCTGATTGACGCGAGAAGCAGGTTCGTAATTCCGCCGCGCTGTCGTAAAGACATCGTCGTCGCCAATGAAACCAATACAGAGACGCGACCACTTGAGTTGTGCCGCGCCGTAGGGGGTCAAATCGTACGCGTCTTCAGGTGATTGCCCTTCTAGCATAGAATAGCAGAGGTAATTATACTGTCCGCCCGTTGGGGTGCGGCAGAAATAATCGGGACGAAGTCCTGGACGCTTGATATCCGTATAGCGGTCGGGACGCGGCGTTTTCGTCCGCGGCAGTTTATTGACGACCATCTCGCCTTGGCACCAGGGGAGTACGCCATGAAGTCCCATTCCACGGAACCCCTTCTGGGTCTCGCCCCAGAAAAGTCCCATGACGCGGTCAACGGTTGCGCGCTTTGTATTAACGGCACCACTCATGCCACCGCGCTGATAGACCCGCGGCTCCATATGGTTGAGGCGATTTTCATCGCTCGCCACTTTGGCTGTCGCCGCATCATCAAGAATCGCGCTCTCGCCGAAGTACTCCGCCGCGAACTCATCCGCCCAGACTTGGGGATAAGTCGGCGAACCATAAATGAAGTAGGGACGACGGAAGCTTTGGAAGCGGCTCGAGTCGGGCGTGCCGAACTCCACCCAGTTCACAGGCTTTGTGCCGCGCTTGAACCAGTCCTCCATCCAGTCCGCACGCTCTTGGGGCGGTGCCCACCCGAGATAAATATTCGCCGTATAGAAGTTGCCGAGAAGCCCCGAGTCGTGGTTGTAGGCGGGACGCGTCGGGTCTATCTCGTTCACGATCCGCGCACTCCACTCCGCGCTCTTACGAACGCCGCGCTCATGCTGTTCGGCGGGCACTTCGCATTTGCCAATTTCGCGCGGGTCAAGATCGCTCCCATACCCCGTCGCATTCATATTCATCTTATAAAGGATGATGCTCGGATGCCGCCGAACCGTACGGATAGCCTTCTCTGCCCAGTCGCGGAAGAGGCGTTGCATGGGCTCTTCCTTCCAAAACCGCTCACGGTCAAAGGGCGGGTCCATAACCCGCGGCACAGCCGCCCACATCATAAACATGCCCTCTCGATCAGCGGCTTCCGCGAGTTCATCATGGTTCGCCGTACTCGCGGGCGAGAAGCTGTTATTACCATTAAAGCTATTAAACCCGAGCCCCTTCGCATGGCGAATGAACGCCGTAGCCGCCGAACGGCAAACCGCCGCGGCAGTTCCGCCTTGATTCCAATAAAGGAGCGTTGTTAGATGCAAGGGGCGTCCGTTAATTAGTACATCGCGTCCCGCGAGGCGCATTTCACGAAAGCCCGTCTCATACGCGGGCACCTCATCTACGCGACTCCCATCCGCCGCGAAAAGTTCCGTCTCAATGCGGTAGCGATTGAAGGCTTTATCAAAGTCCCAAAGGGCGACATCCGCCCAATCCGCCGTGAAAGTAAGGCGACCCATTTTATCAACGCGAAGTCCCTTGCCCTCAAATACCTTTGCTGCACCCGTACAGCCGTCAAGCGGCGTGGCGCGAACTTTCACAATATAATCGGCGGCAGTATCAAGTCCCTCGGTTTCCGTCACGAAGCGCACCGTCTTCAAGTCGGCGAGTTCACCCCACGCGAAAGTGGCGCGCGCACCCATCGGCTCCAAAGCGAGCGTGACATCACCCGTGAGTCCACGCTGGTCACGGATACTCTGGACGGTTCCTTTACCCTTGAAAGTCAGCCCTACGCCCATAAACACATCACTCGGCTTGAGCGTCTCCTCGGGCATGAGGCAAGTTATCCGAAAGGCAATTGTTTGCTCAGCACCTGGCCGCGCCGCTTTTGTGATATCGAGTTCACCGTACGGCCAGACGACTTCCCCAACGCGCATCCCGTCCACAAAAACTACGCACCGCGTAAAGACATGGGCGAAGCGAAGCCGCACGCGATGTCCCTCCGCTTCCTTCGGCATCGTAAAAGTGCGGCGATACCAGCGACGTTCATTCACTGTCTTCGCGAAGTCGCGGGACGCCTTTATCATCTCAGCAAAACGCGGCGCAAAGAAAGATTCTTGATCTTCTAAGAAGTTCCCGACTCCCTCACGCGAGAGAAAGCCTGGTATCTTCGCCCAACCCCAATCATCCGTCGGCACCTTATCCTCAGGTTCCTCATCTACAATCGGACGCGACCGCCAAAGTCCGTTTAGCGAGATCTCCGTGCGGGACGGCAACTCAACCCGCGCCGCGTCCGCCAATGTCTCAGGGTCGCCAGGGTATTCGGCAGGGACGGGCAAATCTGCCGCGCCCGCAACAAATGCCGCGGACAAAACCACGGATCCTATGAGCCCGCGTAAGTTCATATCCATTTAGAGGAAACCTTTCCTTTTATAGTGTGGGATGTATTGAGTAGTGTAAAAGAATGACAATACCGCGCACGGCAACCACCCTTCAGAAGTGAAGAATGGGAGTCTCTAAATGCCGCGCAAAACGCCGCGTATACGCGCTCTACAGCGCTTCTTTCACATAGGGGGGGGGGGGGTACTAGAACTCATTACGAACGCACCACAGCGCATTCTAGCACTCACTGGCGAGCCGCTAGACCCACCGCACGAAATCGCCAATGAACCGCAGAAACCCTCGCACGAAACGCGCGAAGTCTCTACTCGTTCTATAGTATCAACCCTTACCATATTCTTTAAAGTGACCCTTGGGAAGCCCTTGTACCACTTTATTTCTACCACTATTATACCATAGTTTTCGCTTACATGTCAACCCCCTCCCCAACCGCGTCACTTCGCGCACCAAGAAAAGCGTTTATTCAATTGTCAAACCTCAAAGTGGCTCGGGGTGGCAGAGACAGTAGGAACGCCACCCCCTGTCGCGTAAGAGGGGGTGCCGTTTCTACTGTCTCGGGGTGCCCGAGACAGTGTCTCTTGGGACGGAGCGTTTCCGCTCCGCAACCTAACGCCCCCACCCCGATGTGCCGCGGTGAGTGCCTAGTAGGTCCGTGAGGTTAGGTTGCGAAGCGGAAACGCTTCGCCCGTCCCCACCGTCGCCGCGGCTTGAGCCTAGTCGCTAGGTTTAGCGCAACTTGATATTTGACAATTGAATTAAATACTTTACTCTACGGCGAAGTGCCGCGCGCGGCAGTTTATTGTGCTTCTGGGTACTCTATGTAGGGTTTTGACTTAATCGTGAGCTCTGCCGCGATGGTCTTAAGATCCTTGGCGGTCAATTCTATTTGCCTGAACTTCGGGTTTATATAGAAGATTGTCACGGCAGGGAACATCTTATCACATTCCTTATTCGCGTACTTCACCTCTCCGTTCGCGGTGAACCCAAGCATCTGGTAGACCCAGTGATTGTGCGCACTCTTCTCAAACGGACCAAAGAAGTTGGAGTGACGGAAGTAGGTTTTCCCTCCGACTTTGACTAAATCGGCGAGTTCTGCCCCATAACCATCCAACTTCGTCTCACGGAATCCGCCCTTGCCGTCCGACACAACAAAATAAATGGACGATGCCGATGCGTCAAGCCCCGTGCACATCCAAGGAGTAATGTACACAAAATCATCCACTTTATCGCCATTTAAGTCAAGTTTAGCGCCTTCTGCATATTCTGCGCCTATCTCATCACGCTCTTGCAAGAAGCTATGCACCTTGCTGGACGGCAATTTCTTCAGGGCGGCGGGAGTCGATTTGAATGCGGGTGCCCAGTCTTGCATCCATGCGGAAGCCTCAAATGTGACCGCGGCGAGTGCCGCAACTAAGATTATCTTCTTCATAACGGTGCCTATTATACTAAACTCGCGCTCCGCCGTCAAGTAGAAGGCGACTTTTGGACAACTTTTAGACGATTTCTTCTAAGATTGCGTCGCAAACTTCCGTGCCGCGGGGAGTCAGATAATAGATAGTGCCGCGCCGCGTAAGGAGTCCTGCCGCGACATTGCGGTCAAGTGCCGCGCGCCATATGGGATACTCCGCCGTGTCGAGCCCCTCACGCGTACGGAGCCGAAAGAGCGTCCGTTCCTTTTTATCTGCCGTGGGAGAAAGCACTTCGCCGGACGGCGTGCGCCTTCGTCCAAGCCGTCCATAGGCTCCGTCGCCCAAGCCCCAATAGTCCTCACCACGCCAAACGGCGAGATTATGCCGACATTCGCACCCAGGCGCGGCATAATTCGAAATCTCATACCGCCTAAGCCCGATACCTTCTAAATGTGCCGCGGCGCGGCGGAGTGCGTCCAAAACCGCGTCATCCGTCGGGAGCGTGAGGTGTCCGGAGGCGACTTGCCGCGCGAGGAAAGTGTTCGGCTCTAAGATAAGGGAGTACGCCGAACAATGCCGAAGCCCCCAGTCCGCGAGGTGTTGCCAGTGGTAAGTGGACTCCGTTTTGTCGCCTGGCCAACCAATAATGAGGTCAATTCCTGCGTTCGGGAAGTAGCCATGTAGGGTCTCAAACCGCCGCGCCGCCTCATCCGCCGTGTAGCCACGCCCCATCGCACGCAAAACCGCGTCGTCCAAAGACTGTACCCCCATGGAAACGCGCGTCACCCCGCCAGCTACCAAATCCGCTAATAAAGCTGGGGTTATGTCTAAAGGGTGCAACTCAACCGTGAACTCGGTTTCACTTGAGTCATAAGGCGCGAGCGCGGCAAATAATGGCTTTAAGTCGCAGAGTACAGGCGAACCACCACCAAAATAGATAGTACTAAAGGGACGGTCACGTAAAGAAGTGCCGCGCTTGAGTTCCGTGCAAAGCCGCGCGACATAGTCCGCCCGCTCTCTCGCCGTCGAACCCGCGTGCGAATAAAGTGCACAGTACGCACACTTCCCGCGGCAAAACGGGTAGTGCACATACAGATTCTTTACTTGACTTTGAAGAGCTTCTTCAGCGTCAACATCTTGTTCGTCTTTTCCCACGGATAGCAGTGGTTGCCGAAGTGCCCCTTCGCGGCAGTTTGTTCATAGTTCCAGCCTTTAGGCGAGAGGAGCCCGAGTTCCTTAGCTATCGCGTAGGGTCTAAAGTCGAACATCTTACCGGAGGCGAGGAAGTCCTCAAGGAAAGAGTCCGTAAGCCCCGGCATCGCCGTCCCGAAAGTGTTCACGAAATAACTAACGGGACGGTCAAGTCCAATGACATAGGCGACTTGAATCTCACAACGCGCGGCGAGTCCCGCGGCAACTATGTTCTTCGCCGCATAGCGTGCGTAATAAGTTGCCGAGCGATCTACTTTCGAAGCGTCCTTACCCGAGAATGCGCCGCCACCGTGGGACGCGAACCCTCCATAGGTGTCGACGATAATCTTGCGCCCTGTTAAGCCCGAATCCGCCGCAGGACCGCCCACGATGAACTGTCCCGTGGGGTTAATCAAAAAGCGCGTCCGTTTACTCACAAGCCCCGAGGGCTTTAGAAACTCCCGCGCGACTTGCTCCAACTTCGCGTAGCACTTCACATTCGCACCCTGCTCCGTCGTTTGGTGCGAAATAACCACCGTCTCAATTTCCACGGGGCGCCCATCAACATAGGCGACCGTAAATTGACATTTCGCGTCTGGTCTCAGCCACGGCAATTGGCGACTATGGCGCAGAAGCGTAAGGGTGTTCATAAGCTCACGCGAATAAAGAACACCCGCGGGCAAAAGGCTCGTCGTCTCATTCGTCGCGTAGCCGAACATCATCCCTTGGTCGCCCGCGCCTTGCTGGGAGGCTACCTTCTTGGAAACGCCGCGCGCAATATCGGGCGACTGCTTATGCAGGTAACTCTCATAGCGGAAGCTATCATACGAGAAATGCTCAAAGGGGTCGTTATAACCAATGCGCTTAATCACACGGCTCGCTATTTCTTTCGTATTAATCTCAGCAAACTTCTGGCACGAAATCTCGCCTACATTGATAACGACATCGGGCGCGACAATCGTCTCGCACGCCACATGGGCGTTCGGGTCGCGCTTAAGACATGCGTCCAGAATTGCGTCCGATATTTGATCGGCCACCTTATCTGGATGCCCTTCGGAGACGCATTCCGAAGTAAAAACATGGCGTCTAGAACTATTTGACATACTTCATTCCCTGTAGACTCAGTTGTCACACACCGAAAGCACCCTGCTCTCGTGTCACAGCCTGAAATGATTGCTTTATATTATATCATATTTAGCCCTACGCCTCAACACCACTTTGAGGAGCAGGAATTGCGAGGGGGGCTTGGATTGGTTGTCCGGGGTGGACTCGAACCACCTCGAAAGGTATCAAAAACCTCTATGCTGCCATTACATCACCGGACAATGGTGTTCGTCGCTTGAGCCCAATAGCCTGCACGCGTGAGTCCCGCCGCCCAACGCTGAGCGGTCGCCGCATCTTCGGCGAGTGCCCATACCGTCGAGCCGCTACCAGTCATCTGCGCTTTTGGTGCGCCCACCACTTCTAGCGCTTTTCGCGCCTCACGGATCGCTGGTTCTAAGCTCATCGCGCTCTCGGCTAGGTCATTCATGCACGCGCTTCTCAGCGCCGCGAGATTGCCTAGGCTCCACGACTGGCGTATATTATACACTATTTTAGGGTCATTTGTCACGCGGAATAAGCACTTCGCGAAAACTTTTTTTGTTGACGAGAATACCCGCGGATTCACCAAAACGAGGTTAAGTGCCGCGAACGCGGCGTTTTCATCAAGAAGCGCGACTCTCTCGCCGCGCCCTTGCATAAGGACAGGTTGCCGTGTTTCTTGGGCGAGGACGAGCGCGGGGACATCGCTCCCGACTTCCGCGGCAAGCGTCGTAAGCGTCGTAAGGGGCAAGTCAAGCGCCCACAATTTATTGAGTCCGCGCAAAACTGCCGCGGCATCCGCACTGCCTCCGCCAAGTCCGCCCCCAACAGGAATACGCTTTTCAATATGGATAGCGACCCCGCGCGTAACGCCACAATGCCGCGCCAAAACCTGCGCCGCCTCTATAGCGAGGTCATCGGTAAAGCCCGCGTCACTCGTAATCTCCGCCGCGGGCGTAAGTTCCACCGCGTCCGCGAGGGCTATGGGGGCGACGACGGATCGCAAATCGTGGTAACCGTCCGCCCGCGCGGCAAAGACTTCCAGCGAAAGATTTACTTTAGCGTTAGCCGCGAGTTTCATTTCTTAGGTTCTGCCGCGGGAGTCTCCTCGGCTGTATCATCAGGGACTTCCTCGAAGGTCTCATCCACTTCTTCCTCTTCCTCAATGTCTTCCTCGTCGCCGTCAAGACCTACACCTGGGAAAGCACATGTAAGCGAAGAAATCCCCTTAAGTTCGCCCGCGGAGAGACGGAACTGGAAGTGCAAATTGCCCCCCTCAAGCCAGTACGCGCCCGCCGTGCCGTCTAAGCCCGCATTGGGCAAGCCCGCGAGCATAAAGGAGACTATCTTCGCCGCTTCTTCTGTCTCCGCCTGTGAAGCCATAAGTTGGACGACTATGATTCGCGCGAAGCCATAGAACGAACCTGCGAACGCCGAGAAGAGAGGCTTGCCTTTCAACTCAGGCAAAACTGCCGCGAACCGCTCCGCGGGCGAATAAGATCCCTTAGCACCCTTCAGCGTAAAGGCGACCTTACCTGGCGCATTATTCGTCGCGTCTTTCGCGCGGCACTCCTTAAGAAAGTCTAAGTCAGCGAGTAGCGTCTCAGGGGACTGCGCAAACGCCATCTTGTTCGTGTTATCCTTATTATCGGCGAGCAAGCGTTGGATATCCAGCGTTAAGCGCGTCACATTATTCGTTTCTTGCAGGTCAAATGCGTCCGCCTTAAGTCCCTGCTTCGTAAGGAAGGCTTTGAAGCATTTAAGGACTTTCGCGTAGGAGACACCCTCCTCTTCCGCCGCATATTCTCCCGCGAAGAGCGTATCCTTATCGGCGAAAGCGAGCGGTGCACCTTGTATCTTCGCGCTATACAGCTTCGCTAAGGCGGAGCCCTTCTTCAAGGCGAGTTCGCCGCGCACATCAAGCCCCGCCTCATTAACGCGCAGTCCAAACTTTAACCCTCCCATATCTTTAAGCAGGACGGCGTTTATCTCATTCGTGTAATTCGCGTACGCCCACGCAATACTCTCGAGTGTAATATCGCAGATGTTTCCATCAAATGCCGCGCTTTCGAAAGCGTTCGTCTCAGAAAGTGCCGCGCGTACAAGCGCCACATTCGACGCATACGCCACCCACTTGCCGTCCGCGGCAAAGGCGAAGTAATTTGTCGTAAGTTGGTCAAACTCATCCGTCGCGACGAGGGTGACAACCCCATTCGTCACGGTCGCCTCCCTATGTTGCGCAAGAAAGTCCTTTTGGGTGAGCGTTGAAGGATACAACATCACCTCTTCCACCCCCGATGTCAGATTAGAAATTGAAAATGCCTTGCCTTCATCTCCCTGCGCGTAAACGACATACCCGAGCGATGCCCCCGCGCGTTGTGCACCCAATAGCCGCGCAGCCGTGGTGTTCGCGAGGGAGTAGCCTATCCCCGCGCCCAGCCCTGGCGAGCCAATGTACTCGCCAAGCTTCGTCATCGCATTCGTCACGCTCACCGTATCGGCTAAGCGCACAAGCGCGAACTTCTCATATGCCGCGTGGGACGCTAGTGTAAGCGCAACACAGGCGAGAGTAGCCAACTTCTTCATAGTTACCTCCTTGTTAGAGCTTGTTTCTGTAACGCGTCCCTCCGCGGCAAAACGCGCCTCTTAGGCACGCAAGTCGCTTATCGCGTCCGCCACATTCTGGAAGAGCTTCGCGAGTTTATAGAGAGGAATCGTCGAGAAAGCAATACGAATAAGCCCCGAGAGGACGATTGTGCCCGTCGCATACTTCGCGATGAGATATTTGCGCACCAATTCCGCGTCCACACCTTTAGGCTTTACGCACATAAAGTAGCCTGAGTTAAACGGCATAACCTCGAAGACTTCGTTGTACTCAGTATGTTCGGCGAGAATCTTACGGATTTCATCATAGCGCGCCTTAAGAACATCGTATTTCTGCTTCTTCTGAGCGAGGTAGCCAGGGTCTGCGTAAGCGGTGAGCGCCAAGTGCTGTCCGAGCGACGAGACATTCGAAATACAGCTACGGACATTCCCCGCGGCTTTCGCTTCGAGTGCCTTTAGCTGGTCAGCTGTCGCTCCCTTAAATGCGAAAGTAATAAAACCGACACGCAACCCCCACACATAGTCCTCTTTCGTTGTGCCGTCAAGTTTAACGGCGAGGACATTCTCGGCGAGATCGGTGAACTCAGCGAAGAGCGACTCATTATGGATGCCTTCCTCATAAACGAGCCCAAAGTACGCGTCATCGAGAAGAACGACAATCTTCTTGCCTGTCTCCGCGACTTCCTTTACCGCCTCAACAATCGCCGCGGCATCTTCCACCGTCGCCGTGTAGCCCGTCGGGTTATTCGGGAAGTTCAGAATGAGGAGCTTCTTCTCGCCTGGCGCGAGGAGTTGCGCCTTCATCGCCTCGGTATCAAAGTGCCCGCCTTTAAAGGTATTAAAGAACGCGAGGCGCGTGCCGACCGCTTCCTCAAAAACGAGCGCGTAGTTGTCCCAAAAGAGATCCGGCACTACGAGCGTATCCTCGGGGCCTGCGAAGAGTTCCGCCGCGACACGAAGTCCGTGCGTCAAGGCGTTCGTGACAACGGGATTCGAGAAGGTCTTGCCTTTGAGGGACGGATTCTTCTCAATTTGCATCTCGCGCCAAACCTCGCGCAACTTAGCAAGACCAAAACTACCCGCATAAAGGAACGCTTTCTTGTCGAGCGTAATGCCGCGGCTAAAGCAGTCCATCACGAGCGGCGTGCCGTCTTCCTCAAACGCCATGCCAATCGTGGCATTGATTTCACATGTCTTAGCTTCCGCGCCCTGACCGAGGATGCCTCCGTAAGGGAAGTAGAGTCGGCGACCTTCTGGAGAAAGAAAGTCCGCCGCGGGACCTAGCGTAGCATTTAATTTTTCTGCGAGTTCGTTCATAGTGTTTACTATTATAGCATATCTGCCGCCTTAGGGGCAGTATCTTCTTTCATAAAAGGACAAATCGTAAAGGTAGGCTCGGCACACGCTTTCACCGCCTTTGGGCAACGCGGATGGAACGCGCACCCCACTGGCCACGCGGTTGGCGGGGGCACCGTGCCCTCAATGGACTTTAGCGGCGCATCTTTGGGCGCGTCCAGTCGCGGGACTGCCGCGAGCAAATCTTGGGTATACGGATGCCGCGGGCGCTTAAGCACCTCGCGCACCGTGCCGCGCTCCACAATCTCGCCCGCGTACATAACATTAACCGTGTGCGCATAACGCGCGACGAGTCCTAAGTTATGCGTAATAAGCAAAATAGCCGTCTTTTGTTTTGCGGCGACGCGGTTTATAAGATCGAGTATCTCTTTTTGAGTCGTCACATCCAGTGCCGTCGTGGGTTCATCGGCAATCAGCAAGTCGGGTTGGGCGGCGAGTGCCGCGGCAATCATGACCCGCTGTTGCTGTCCCCCCGAGAGTTGGCAGGGGTATTTACGCGCCGTCTCTGGGCTTAGCCCAACATCTGCCAAGAGCTGGATTATTTCCGCCGCGGTAAGCCCTGCACGCGCTTCTTCTATCTGCCGCCCAATACGCATAACAGGGTCAAGGGACTGCATCGGGTTCTGGAAGATATACGCAAGACGCGGCGAACCCTCTATCTCACCCGAGATGAAAGCCCTCTCCACGAGCCCACCCAAGGCGAGCGCAGTTAACGACTTACCGCACCCCGATTCACCGACGAGTGCCACGCGCCCTTCACGCGGCACTTCAAAACTAACATCCCGAACTGGCACGGAAAGCCTGCCGCCTTCCATCGTGAAGGCAATCCGTAAATGTCGGACGCTTAGGAGGCTTCCTGCTGGGGCGCTCATGAATGGTTAGCCGCGGATTTGCTTAACGAGCGCGACACCCTCGCGGGCGTTCTTCTCAATAGTCGCCCAGTCGCCCGTCTTAATCGCGTCCTTCGGGGCAATCCAAGTTCCGCCCACACAGACGATTTCAGGTACAGCGAGATAGTCCGCGAGATTAGAGGCTTTCACCCCGCCCGTCGGCATAAACACAACGCCCGTAAAGCGGAACGCGCCCAAGAGGTTCTTGATGTAATTTACACCGCCCGCCGCTTCCGCTGGGAAGAACTTCACCATTTTCGCGCCGCGGGTAAGCGCCTGCGAAAGTTCACTCGCCGTCGCTACACCCGGACAAAATGGGAGCCCCACCTCTTTCGCCGCGTCAACAATCGCGGGGTCGAAGCCCGGCGCGACACCAAACTGTGCACCTGCCGCCTTCGCCGCGCGCACCATCTCAGGCGTAAGGAGCGTCCCCGCGCCAACGACTGCCTCAGGCACTTCTGCCGTCATTCGGCGGATAGCTTCCGCCGCGGCAGTTGTGCGGAATGTGACCTCAATCACATTCAGTCCGCCCGCGCACAATGCCTTCGCGAGCGGCACCGCCTTCTCGGCATCATCTATTACGATTACAGGCACAATGCCTGCTTTTCTAAAAGTCTCAATCATAAGGGCTCCTTATTTCATCATCAATTCCGTGACGCGCTTCATGAAGTCCGCACCGTCCGTCGGTGCCGAGCCTTCCGCAATGAGTGCGCCATCATAAAGCATCTTAATCGCCTGCGTCTGCTCATCTCCCGTGAGCGCGGCGAGTTTCTTAATCAACGGATGTACCGCGTTGATCTCAAGAATGCGCTTTTCTTCGGGCACTTTCTCATTCATTGCCCGCATCATGCGCACCATCGAGGGGGACATCGCATTTTGCTGTGCGACGAGACAGCAGGGCGAGTCCACGAGGCGCGTCGAAACGCGCACATCCGAGACCTTCGCCTCAAGCGCCTTCTTCACGCCCTCAATGAACGGCTTAAGTTCCGTCGCAGCCTTCTCATTCGCGTCCTTCTCCGCCTTTTGTTCCGCCTCATTACCGAAAGAGACATCGCCCTTGCCGATATCGACGAACTTCTTGCCCTCGAACTCGCGCAGGGACTCCGCCAAGAACTCGTCCACGGGTTCACAGAAGAGGAGCACATCGCAGCCATGCTTGCGGGCGGCTTCCAGTTGCGGGGCACGCCGTGCGTCCGCCTCGTTCATCGCGAGAATATAGTAGATATCCTTCTGGTCGGCGGACATGTCTTTTACATAGTCTTCAAGGAAGATCCGCTTGCCCGCCTCGGTGCGTGCACTTGAGTACTTGATGAGCTTCTTCACGCGCTCGGCATTTTGCCAATCCACATGGATCGCTTCCTTCAAAACCGCACCAAATGCCGCGGTGAACGCGTCATATTTCGCCGCGTCCTTCTTCATTTCCTCTAAAACGGAAAGCACCTTCGAGGTAATGGCGGACTTAATCTTGCGAATAACCGCATCATCCTGCAACATCTCGCGCGACACATTAAGAGGCAAGTCCGCCGAGTCAACGACACCCTTCACGAACCGTAGCCAGCCTGGCAACAGAAGGTCTATATCGTCGCCAATAAAGACATTGCGTACATAAAGCGAGAGCCCGCGCTTCTGTTGCGGCATAAAAAGATCCATCGAGGATTTCTTCGGGATGAAAAGAAGCGCCTTAAACTCAACCGCGCCCTCACCCGAGAACGGAATGACCTCCAGCGGCTCTTCATAGTCGTGGGTGAGGTGCTTATAAAACTCGGAGTATTCCTCAGGCTTGACATCCTTCTTCGCACGCTTCCACAAAGCGACGCGCGTATTGAGTGGCTTCGCCTCATCTTCCTCGCGGCACTTCTTATCCTCTTCTTTCTCATCCTTCGGCGCGTCAACCCGCGCAAAACGGATAGGATACGCGATAAAGTCGGAATATTTCTTTATGAGATCGGCAATGCGCCAACGGTCAAGATACTCCTCTTGCTCGGGACGCAAGTGAAGCGTAATCGTCGTACCGAAGCCGTCGCGCGTGGAATCCGAAATCGTGTAACTACCGCCCATATCCGATTCCCAGCAAAATGCCGCGGAAGTGCCGCGTTTCTTCGTGACGACCGTCACCTTATCCGCCACCATAAATGCCGCGTAGAAGCCAACACCGAATTGCCCAATAAGCTCAGGGAGCGCCTCGCCACCCTTCTCCTTCAAGGCTTGACGAAACGCTTTCGTGCCGCTCGAGGCGATTGTGCCGAGGTTCTTCTCAAGGTCGCTCGCGTCCATCCCGAGTCCGTTATCGGAAATTGTAAGCGTCTTTGCGGCAGAGTCCGCGGCAATATCTATGCGCCAATCGGGATTATCGGCGACGAGATCCTTCTGAGTAAGCCCTAAGTATTTCGCACGGTCTATCGCGTCCGAAGCATTCGAGACGAGCTCGCGCAAGAAGATTTCCTTTTTGGAATAGAGAGAATTGACCACGAGATCGAGCATCTCGGCAATCTCAGCTTTAAACGATTCAGTTTTCTTTTCCATAGTCCCCATATTATACCACAATTTAGCCGCGGATGCCACCCACGCCTTGGGCTCGTTTTTAGTCGATTTTCGGGTCTTTTTTTCCCCCTTCGCCTGCCGAGCGATCTGAGATGGCGAGCAAAAATTTTCCGCTCGCCATCT
>CAVCAF010000044.1:0-15605 GCA_963600185.1 Azospirillum sp. 51_20
CTCTTGAACCCCTCCTACGCATCCCCCCTATCCCCCCTTACTGACCCCCTCCCGCCGCGGCACTTTGCGCGGCAAATTCCCTCAGCGCGGCACACCTTTTCCCGCGGCAGAAAGTCCCTTATCTCACCCTTCAAAACGCACCTAAAAGTGCCGCGCGAAAACTTCTTTTCCTTACTCGCCGCGGAAGTGCCGCGGCGGGCGACTTTAAAACTGTTAGTTTTAGCCGCCTAACGCGTCCGTTTAAACAATTATAATTTTGTGCTTGCAAAACCACAAAATATAGTGTATCATATTAGGCAGACGCACCACCTATAGACATTCAATTCTATGGGTTGGCTGTTGCCCAAACAGTGAAAAAAGAGACGAAAAGAGAAGTTGAGCCATGAAACAGATGAAGATCATCAAGCGCAGCGGTCAAGAAGTTGACTTCGATATAGACAAGATTGCTAATGCTATTCGAAAAGCTTCCCAGGCCGTGGACTGTCGCTTTGCGCTCACTGAGGGACGTATTAAGCTGATTGCCGAGGAAGTCGCGGGGGTCTGTGAGGCACGCGATCGGGCGATGACAGTCGAAGAGATTCAGGATGTCGTCGAGAACAAGATTATGGAAATGGGCTCCCACGAGATTGCCAAGCGGTATATCGTCTACCGCTATCAACGGGCTCTCGCGCGTAAAGCCAACACCACCGACCAGCAAATCCTTACCCTCATCGAGAACAACAACGAGGACGCAAAGCAGGAAAACTCCAACAAGAACCCGACCATCAATTCCGTGCAACGCGACTACATGGCGGGCGAGGTCTCGAAGGATGTCTCGGCGCGCATTTTGCTTCCCCCCGATGTCGTCGAGGCGCATCGCCTGGGGATAATCCACTTTCATGACATGGACTACTACGCCCAGCATATGCATAACTGCGACCTCGTCAACCTCGAGGATATGCTCCAGAACGGCACGGTCATCTCTGGGACAATGATTGAGAAGCCTAAGAGCTTCTCCACAGCCTGCAATATCGCGACCCAGATCATCGCCCAAGTCGCCTCCAACCAGTATGGTGGACAGTCCATTTCGCTCACCCACCTCGCGCCATTCGTGGAAGTGTCGCGCAAGGCGATTGCCCGCGATTTGAAGGCGGAATGCGAACTTGGGGGCTTCCAAATGACCCAGGAAGCATTCGACAAAATCGTCGAGAAGCGTGTGCGTAAAGAGATCCAAAAAGGCGTCCAGACTATCCAATACCAAGTCGTCACGCTGATGACGACGAACGGACAGGCTCCGTTCGTGACGGTGTTTATGTATCTAGGCGAGGCGCGGGATGAGAATGAGCGCCATGACCTCGCGATGATCATTGAGGAAGTCCTTAACGAACGCATCCTCGGCGTAAAGAATGAGAAAGGCGTTTACATTACCCCCGCCTTCCCGAAGCTCATCTATGTCTTGGAAGAGCAGAACATAACCCCCGATGCCCCCTACTGGTATTTGACCGAACTCGCGGCGAAATGCACCGCCAAGCGCCTCGTGCCCGATTACATCAGCGAGAAGAAGATGCTCGAGTACAAAATCGACAAGAATGGCGAGGGACATTGCTTTACCTGCATGGGTTGCCGTTCGTTCCTGACCCCCTATATCAATCCCGATACGGGTAAGCCCCAGTATTACGGACGCTTCAATCAGGGTGTTGTCACGATTAACCTCCCAGACGCGGCACTTTCGGCGCGGCATGACCTAACCGAGTTCTGGAAAGTCCTTGAGGAGCGCCTAGAACTTTGCCATAAGGCGCTACGCTGCCGCCATGAACGCCTCTCGGGCACTTTGTCGGACGCAGCCCCCATCCTTTGGCAGTACGGCGCCCTAACAAGACTCCCCAAAGGGGTAGTCATTGACAAGTATTTGCACGGCGGCTACTCCACCCTTTCCCTCGGGTATGCGGGGCTTTGGGAGTGCGTCTACGCCCTCACGGGGCACAAGCTAACGGAACCCGAAGGCGAAGAGCTCGGGCTCGCCATTATGCGTAAACTTAATGATTTTACAGCAAAATGGAAAGAAGCGGAAGATATCGACTACTCCCTCTATGGGACGCCGCTTGAGTCCACCACCTATAAGTTCGCGAAATGCCTCCAAAAGCGCTTTGGCGTCGTCAAAGGGGTCTCCGACCGTAACTATATTACCAATTCGTACCATATTCATGTCACGGAACCCATAGACGCGTTCACGAAACTCGCGACAGAGGCGAAGTTCCAGCGCCTTTCCCCGGGCGGCGCAATTTCGTATGTCGAGGTGCCTAATATGCAAAACAACATCAAGGCGGTTCTCGACATTATGCGCTTCATCTACGACAACATTATGTACGCGGAACTTAACACAAAGAGCGATTATTGCCAAGTTTGCGGCTTTGATGGCGAAATTCAGATTGTTAAGGACGATACCGGCAAGCTCATTTGGCAGTGCCCGAAGTGCGGCAATACCGATGAGTCCAAGCTTAATGTGGCGCGGCGTACCTGCGGCTATATCGGCAGCCAGTTCTGGAATCAGGGACGGACTCAGGAAATCAAAGAGCGCGTCCTGCATGTGTCGTGAACTACGCGGCAATACGCAACTTTGATATAGCAAATGGCGAAGGCGTACGCGTTTCGCTCTTCGTTTCGGGATGCACCCACCATTGTAAGGGATGCTTTAACCCGGGCCAGTGGGACTTCACCTACGGTAAGCCCTTCACGAGCGAAACCGAAACCGAAATCATGGGGCTACTGGAGAACCCCTACATTACCGGACTGAGCCTTTTGGGGGGTGAACCTATGGAACCCGCCAACCAAGCGGCTTTGCGTCCCTTCCTCGAACGCTTTCGCCTACACTTTGGGGCAACAAAAACCCTCTGGATTTATACGGGGTGCATCCTCGAGCGCGACCTCCTATCCCCTTCTCGGTGGCGGACAGCGGATACCGACCCCATTCTAAAGATGACGGATGTCCTCGTTGACGGACCCTTCGTGGAAGAATTAAAGGATATCTCCCTACGCTTCCGCGGCAGTTCTAACCAGAGAATCCTTACCCTAAAGGATGGGCAAATCTGTGAGTCCCATGCTTAGCGCGATACTGGATGCCCTCTGGCCGCGGCAATGCCCCATCTGCGATAAACCTAGCGACCGCCCCGCGCGGCATATTTGTTCCAGTTGCCTTATGCGCCTAGACTTCGTGGAACAGAACGAGGGATGTTGCAGAGTCTGCGGACGCCCCATTGAGGAACTTAAGTCGGACTACCTTTGCGAAGATTGCCGCGTCCATAAACCCAAATATGACCGCGCGGCAACCGCCCTCAACTTTACGGGTGCCGCGCGAAAACTCGTGACGGGTTTTAAGTATAATGCCCACATTTGGCTTTTAGCGGATATTGTGGACTGGCTCGAGGGGGCGGCTATGGCTAGATTTGACCTCGGCGCGGCAGATTTCGTCGTCCCTATGCCCACAACCCTCCTTCATCGCCTAGACCGCGGCTATAACCCGAGCTCCCTCCTCGCGCGGCACTTAGCAAAACGAATCGGCAAACCCTACCTAAAAGGAGTCCTTCTCCGCAAGGGACACCCCAAACGCCAAGCGGGACTCAGTGAAGACGACCGCCGAAAGAATGTTAAGGGTACTTTCCGCGTCCGTAAGGGGGAGATCCTCCGCGGCAAAACAGTTTTGCTTGTGGATGATGTTCTAACAACTGGCTCAACCCTATCCGAAGCGGCAAAAGAACTTAAAGCCGCGGGAGCAAAATGCGTCCTAGCCCTCACCCTCGCCCGTAGCTTTAAGACTTAAACTTAAAAACCGCTACTCTGCCGTAGGCAAGGTTAGTATAAATATACAACCGTGTGGGGTATTTGGGCTTACACTTAGGCTTCCGCCCATAAGCCGCGCCATTTCATAGGAGGTGCAAAGTCCAATGCCAAAGCCGCCTTTACTGGACGCTTTCACATTTCTTGCGCGAAAATAACGACTAAACGCATGTTTTCGTGCATAATAGGACATCCCAGGCCCCTCATCTACAAAAGAAAGCACGACTTTATCCTTAACGCGTGCTAAATGAACCTCCACTGCCCCTTCCGCCGCGGCATATTTTAGCTCATTACTAAGAAGATTCCATATAATCTGCAAAAGCCGCGTCTCATCCGCCCGCACAAACCAAGCCCCATCCCCTTCTACCCGAAGAGGAACCTCTTTCCCGTCGCCCCAAAGCTCCTGAAAGTCCAAAGAAAATGGCTTATACGCCTCTTTATATAAAGATAGCAAGTCAACTTTCGTAAGCGTAAGTTTCGGATGGTGTCCGCCCGGGCGCAAATAGTCCTTTATATTCCCCACAAGACGCATAAGTCGCTCAATTGCCTGCTGGGCTTCCGTATTCTCCGCCCCAACAAAAAGGCGCAATGCCGTAAGGGGAGTTGTAAGATCATGTGCGGTTGCCGCGAGAAAATCATCCCTAGCATAAGTCTCAATTACGAAGAAACGGACACCTATCAGTGTAAAAATAAGCAGAAAGCCGAGAATACTTACACCTACAATAAAGCAAACGGAGCGGATATCCGTTTCCTCCAGCATAGGGACATTTCGCGCGAAATATTTGCGTCCTTCCCGATACCAAACCGTCATTTCTGCGTCCGATAGGGGCAAACACCCCCACTCGCCAGGCGCCATACTCCCACTAAAAAGCGAATTACTACTCCAACCCCGCGTCTTTTTAGCAACAGAATCAAGATCTTTCACTGCTTTCAGTCCCTCGGCTATTTCGCGATAATCAGCACGAAGCCGACTTTTTTCACTCATTTCAAGGCGCGGCAAATCATGGATATAGAAGTAAACTGCCGCGCCCGTCGCCGCGAGTAGAGGCATACAAAGGAGTATAATATTTAGAAGAAAGCGTGGGGGCAGGCGACGCATAAGTTTCGCCCTCCCTAAATCTTCATTAACTGCCGCGCCGCCGAAATTGTCTCCGAAAGGTCAATCTTCTTGGCACCATTCACATAGCCGCCCGCGATTAACCCTTCCACAAAACGACGGAACTTATGCCGCCCAGGATTAAGATTATCTAAGACCCGAACTTCCGCCGCGCCACTCGTGCAAGCCTCAGAAAGCATTCCCGTTGATTCCGCCGTCACATACAGCGTTTTTGCGAGTGCCACAAAGGCTGGAATCGGGTTATAATGGTCTTTTGAGTAAAAAAGCGCATAATCCCACGGATATGTCTCGATAAGTGCTTCCACAACGGGCGGTGTCCGCCGCGAAGTCGTTACCCAATGGGGTCGCCCCGCCGTATCCATAAAAAGGTCATCGAGTTCACGCTTCATCCATTCTACGGACATCGTGGAGCACCTATTGGGTCCACCAATAATCACGGCGACGGGATTCACCTTCTCGCCCAAATAACGCGATTCAAAGTCCGTAACCGCCACTTTTTGCCGTTCCGTATCCACTGCCACGAGATTAGCGGGCACTTTTACAATATTTCGCCGCGCGGGCGGATTGTCAAAGGCTGGGGCAAGAATGCAATTAAAGGAACTTAGCTTATACCCCCGCGGCGTAAGTACTACTCCACTAGGTACGCCCAAACGCCGCGCGAGTACTTTAACTGCATAAAATGTGCCCGAACCCGTCCCTAAGACGGCACAATATGCCGCGGACTTTAGCTCATTAATGCCGCGGTCAAAGGCGAGGAGTTGCGGCAACCGAATCCCAAGATGATCGAGGAGATAACTTAAGGCTTTCGCAACTTTAGAGCGAAAATGCACACTTACCAAATCAAAATCGCGGTCTAGCGCGACCGCGAATGCTTTCGACTGATTTTCGTGCCCAGCCTTACCGTCCGTTAAGATTAAGACGCGCTCTTTCATTTAACCTCCTTTTCAGGAATCTTCACCTCGGGAATGCGCATAGTTTTACGGCAAGCGCTCTTTAGCAAATCACGAACTGCCGCGCGCATTTGCCGTTTCGCAACACTCATCGAAGCCTTCATTGTGCATCCCGCCGCCTTACGATGTCCGCCACCGCCAAACTTTCCCGCTAAGATCGTCGCGTCCCAATCGCCGCGTGTACGGATAGAGCACCGCGTCTCTTTTGTCCGGTCGGGTATTTGATAGAAGAAAAGCGCGATTTCATTGCGGGCAACGGAACGCGGAATCTCAACGATATCTTCCGCCTCTGCCTTCGTTCCGCGAACGGACCTAAAATCGTCCCGCGTCAGTGTAACTTCCGCCACGCGGCGATTCTTCCAAATATGAAGCGACCGCCAAGCTATCTTCTTTAAAGCGATGGATTTCGTTGAAAAACTGCCATATATAATGTCATTGATAAGTGCCGTCCGTACACCATATTTCAATAAATCACCTGCCGCGCGCATTGTTTTCGTGGAAGTCGCGTCATATGCGAAACGCCCAGTGTCCGTAATCAACGACACCCAAAGTGCCTCGGCGATCACATTATCTAGCGGCCACTCCATCCATTTCGCGAGCCGCCAAATGAGTTCACCCGTACTCGAAGCCTTAGGATCTACCAAGGAGGCATTCCCAAAAGGCGTACTTGTCGCGTGATGGTCAATGCAAATCGTCGGCAAACCTTCCGCGACAGGACGCACCTCGGGTGGCATACGGTCAAAAGAACTACAATCTAAGGCAATAAAAAGGTCAAACTTCTTTTGGTGCCGTAAGCGTCTTACAGGGATAATCGCGTCAACGCCCTGCATAAACCGAAGCTTCCCAAGCGCGTTTATATCCGCCGTCGCCCAAGCGGGATGCCCCGCCTGAGTCAAAAGCCGCGCGAGAGCCACCATACTGCCGAGCGCATCCCCATCTGGGCTTAGATGCCCTGAGATAAGGATGCGCTTAGAGGCGGCAATCAGCTTCTCAATTGCCGCGTAATTTTCTCTTCCGCTTGGCACGCTTACGATTTAGGTTTATCCTCAGCGCCGAAAGTGGGGCGCTTGCCGCGGTACCACCACATCATGAGCGGCGCAGCAATAAAGGTCGTCGAGTAAGTGCCCGCGATAATACCAATAAGCATCGTGAGCGCGAAATCGAAGATTGAGCCATCACCGAACGCGAAGAGCGCGAGTACCGCCAAGAGTGTCGTAACGGATGTAATAATCGTACGCCCTAAGCACTCATTAATCGCCTCATTGCAGATTTCGCGTACAGGCGTACGGCTATCGCGGCGAAGTTTCTCACGAATGCGGTCAAAGACAACGACAGTATCGTTAATCGAGTAACCGATAATCGTCAAAAGCGCCGTGACGACAATGAGCGAGACTTGGCGTCCGCAAAGCGAGAAGAGTCCGAGCGAAATTAACGCGTCATGCGCGAGGGCAACAATACCGCCAAAGCCGAACCCAATCTGGAAGCGGAACCCGACATAGATCAGAATCGCGATAAGCGAGAAGATAACCGCCTTCGTGCCCGACTTCTTCAAATCGTCGCCGACCATCGAGCCAATTTCCTCCGTACTCGCGTTTTCAAATGCCGCGTCAGGGAACTTCGCCTGCAAAAGTTTCGTCACATGCCCGCCGACATCGTGATTTTCAACAGCTTTGCCCTTCGCCGTCTCAGCCGACTCACCCGTCTTCACGAGAAGCGTCGTATCACCAATGCCGCGCTGATACTGGATAATGGTTGCATTATCGAAGTCATTCAAGGCATCGCGAATCGCGCCAACTGCGGGCTGTTTGGCGGGGTCTTGCGTGAGGTTATAGACAATTGAAGTACCACCCGTCAAATCCACGGCGAGCACACTCGCGGGATTCGTCTTCGCCCGTACGAAGAAGATAGCGAGCGAGACAACGATAACAACCGCCGAGGCAACCATTGAGATCTTGCCATACTTCATAAAGTCGATATGCGTGCCCGAAAGAAGACGTAGCATCTTAAACGGCTTTGTGCTACTAAGATTCGTCGTCTTTTCAAGAATAAGACGCGAAACTACGACGGCTGTATACATCGAGATAACGACACCCGCCGTCAACATAATCGCGAAGCCGCGGACAGGACCCGTACCAACAACGAAGAGGATGATACCCGTAATAATCGTCGTCAAGTTCGAGTCGAAAATCGCCGTGAAGGCGCGTCCATAACCATCCTGAATCGCCTTGCCTGCCGTTGTACCTGGGCGCAGGAACTCTTCACGAATGCGTTCAAAGATAAGCACATTCGCGTCCACCGCCATGCCGAGCGTAAGGACAAGACCCGCGATACCCGGCATCGTCAACACTGGCAACTGAATTGAGCCGCCACCGCCCATTGAGGGATCGTGCGCGAAAACGCCGAGCAAGTTAGCAACAATAACGAGTGCCGTCGGCAAAAGCGCGACATCCAAGAAGAGCGCGATATCCGCGACAAGCCCGAGCCGCCAATAATAGACGAACATGAAGATCGCCACGAGTCCAAAGCCGAGCGCGGCAGCCCAAACACCCGAGTTAATCGCGTCCTCACCAACCGTCGGGGCGACGGAGGACTCCGCCAAAATGCGGAGCGGCGCCGGCAAAGCACCCGCGTTCAAATCCGCCGCGAGCTGTTTAGCTTCCTGAATCGTGAAGTTGCCCGTAATCTGACCCGTGCTACCAATTTCGCTTTGGATGCGCGGCGCAGAGATGAGGTTGTCGTCCAAAATAATCGCGAGGCAACGCCCTTCAGAAGTGCGGTTCTTAGGTCCACCCGCCATATAGTTGCGGGTCAACGCCGAGAACTTACGCCCGCCTTCCGCATTCAAAACGAAGTTTACGCAGAAGCCTCCCTTAACAGGGTCACGCTCCCACGAAGCGGACTGCAAGTCACGTCCATCAAGCTCAACATTGCGCGAGACGAAGTGCGGCTGATAGGTGCCGTCCTTAGCATCCTCAAGCATAAAGCGATAACGGTCATCTGTCGTACCGAACGCCGCTAGACGCGCGGCATAACCAGGTTGGCGCACCAATTCAGGATACGCCGCGGTACGCGAATAACCATTGCCCTTCTTCTCATATCCCTCAGGGGCAATATCCTTATTAAGGAGCTTAGCAACGAGTTGCTGATCTTTCGGATGGGTCAGACGGAACTCGAGAAACGCCATGGACTGCAAACGCTCCTTCGCCACCTTACGCACGGCTTCATCCGCGCCCGGCAACTGCACAATAACTTGGTGCTTCTTCGGCAGGGACTGAATCACGGGCTCATTTGTGCCCATCGCGTCCACACGCTTACGAATAACCGCGACAATACGCGCGTCGCAGTCCGCGCCGAGCGTCTTCGCGATTTTCTGTTCGACGAGGTCGGGACGATTGGTGAGCGCGGGATCCTCAGCGAGAATGTTCTCGCGGAGTTTCTCAACATCAACACCTAAGGTAAAGCTCGTGCCGCCTTTAATGTCGAGTCCGAGTCGCACCTTCTCCTTAGCGGGGAAGGTGAAATGATACGATGTAGCCGCGATGAGAAGTAGCAACAGCCACTTCCACCAAGAGCCCTGTAGAGCTGATTCTTTCGCCATACGATTTTTCTTTCTTTCTTGTACGAAAATTGTCTAAAGATTATACTAAAATAACCGTGAAAAGTCCAGTGAATAAACAATAAATCCCAAACATCCAAAAAGACGCGCTCCTCAAGGTCCTGAGCAAAAGTCTTAGCGCGAAGTACCCAATAACCGCCGAAAGTGCCGCGCCAAACGCGACATACGCCCACGGGACTTCCGCAGCCGCCCCTATAGTAGGCGCGGCATTTAGGCTTTTGATAATCTCTAGGATGAGCCCACCGACTATCAGCGGCGCGGACATCAAGAATGAGAACTCGGCACTTTTCTCCGCGTCAATCTTACCGAGTCGCGCGGCGGCGAGGGTCATGCCACTACGCGAAAGCCCTGGCCAAAGCGCAAATGCCTGGGCGACGCCCATCAAAAGCGCACCCCAAACACCCACGGACTTCTCGCCGCGCGGCAGAAAGCGCGTCGAAATAAGGACGATCCCCGTCACAATCAAGAGCCACCCAACAAGCGTCACATTCTTCGCCGTCGCGTCAAACCACTCGTGTCCAAGAAAATAGAATAGACAAGCTGGTAGTGCACTAAAAACGAGCCGCCCTATATAGCCCCACTCACGCTTTTGGAGAATCCGCCAAATCACAGCACGGTAAAAGACGAAAATGGAAACGAGCGTACCCATATGAAGCCCTAGGTCAAGTCGCATACTCGGCGCGTGAATCCCAAGAAGCTTCTCTCCAATAACGAGATGTCCCGAACTTGAAATCGGCAAGAACTCCGCGATCCCCTGCAGAATAGCGAGAATCGAAATATCAAATATGTTCTCAAACATTATCCGCCTCTTTCATTATATAAGGAGTAGAGGGAATCGTGCTCATATCAAAATCGTTTCGCAAATCCTGAAGGGTTGCACCGCGCGGAGGAACGCACCATCCACAAGACCGCGCCAAAAAGCCAAGAATCTGCTCCGCCGTCGCACCCTTCTCACGATAGTACGCAATACGCGTATCGCCATGCCGCTTAGCAAGTCGCTTGCCGTCCGCCCCCACAACGAGCGGAACATGTAAGTACTGTGGCGTGGGGAGCCCCAGTGCATGTTGAAGGACGATTTGCGCAGGGGTGGCGGCGAAGAGGTCATCGCCACGGACGACTTCCGTAACGCCTTCTGCCGCGTCATCCACAACAGCGGCTAAGGTATATCCCGCGCCGTCCACATCGCGTGCGAGAGGGAAGTCGCCGAGTGTCTCGGCTAGGCGACAAGGATCAACCTCGCGCCTAAAGACTTCGGGGACGCGAATCTGTATGTCCTCAGGATGTGTCTTGAGCCATGCCGCGAGATTAAACCGCCAACAGGGCAGGCGCGGCGCAATTGTTGCCGCGGCTTCTTCCCAAGAAGCGAAGCGTCCACGGCAGTTGCCCGCATAAAAGAGTTGCTCGCCCGCATGGGGTGCGGACTGTGCACTTTCCACATCTCGCCGCGAACAAACACAAGGATACACGAGACCTGCCGCCTTTAACTTATCAAGTGCCGCGCGATAAGTGCCGCGCCGTGTGGACTGCGTGACTTCCGCGTCCCAATCAAAGCCAAGCCAACGCAAATCCTCTATAAGTGCCGCGCTTGCGCCTGGCTTATCACGCGGATGATCTAGGTCTTCTATCCGTAAGATAACGCGTCCATTCGCTTGCCGTGCACGGAGCCACGCAATCATAAATGTACGGATATTCCCCAGATGAAGCGCACCCGTAGGACTTGGCGCGAGCCGTCCTATATAATCCTTATTAGAAGATTGCGCTACTGTACTCACGCCTGAGGGTGCGCGGCAGGTGTTGCCTCCGCCGCGGGGGCTGAGGCTGGACATTTCGCCGCGCACTTGCCTTTATACGCTTGATAGCCGTAGAAAGCACCAAGCCCAAGAATAATAAGCACGAGTAGCGCGGCAATTACGCGCCGTCCTGTATAATTGCAAGCACAAAGCGTAAAAGCTTTCGCGCGCTTAAGCGAAATAAAGACGGGTCTATTCACAGCCCAAGCACTCGCGTTTAAAACCGCACCCAAATCGCGCTGACGCAATTTAAACGCCGTTAAAACGACGCTTGGTAGCGACACAATAAGAATAACGGCGACAACCGCGAGCGGAATCTGCCAGGGCGTGAGTTGCGAAACTGCCGCGAGAATAGACGCGAGTGCCGCGCCAATCATGCCAATACCAATGCCAATTGCCGCAACGCTAGAAGCCATTGCCGCGCCGCCCATCTTCGCGTCTTGTGCGCCTGCCGAAACGGTTGAAACGGCATTCGCCTGCTTATCACCGAGGAACTTCTTAACGAGCGCGCCTATGCCTTCGCCGACTTTCTTCCAAGGTGCCCAGAACGCTTCCATAAGCGAGACCTGATTCTCAACGATCTTCGTGATGACCGCTTCCCATTCGTGTCCCTCATAATCAAGGAACACACCTTTGCGTCCGACATAAAGCCGTCCAGTTGAGCCTGCCGTCACGACAGCACAAATAGTCCGTGTCGCGCTTGTCGCGAGGTGGGTCAAACCTAAATAAAGGACACAGCACTTTGAGCGCCCCGAGAGTGCACTGTGCGCCTCTTCATTCTCTACCGCAAAGCAAAGGGACATCTCGCGCGCATCAATCCTCAGCGTGCCGACTTGGAAAATCGCCGTGCCATTCGCCGAGAAAAGCCGCTTCATGTTGACGAAGTTCTCGAGAAGCTCCAAGAGGTGCATCTTATACCGTAAGACGCGCTCTTCATCATCCAACTGCGCCTGAAGATTCGCGTGGGCAACGGGTTTCGCCGCGCGGTGTGCACGATAAGGGGCGAACGCCGCCTTAAGGGCCTGCCAATCGAGATAGTCTAGCGACGCGTGAACACCCAAAATCGGCGTGACGCATTTCTCATTAAGTGCACGAATAGCTGCCGCGTACTTCGGGTGGATATGATCTTCGAGCGGCAACCGTTTAGCGGGCTCTTCTGTCACGAGACCTTCATCTCCCGTCGCCGTGAAGAAAGCATCCACGACCGCCTCAACTGCCGCGAGGGTCTCTTCGGCGGACGCGGTATTCTCTCCCAAGACGCGCACTTTCGGGTCTTCGCCCGCGACTTCCCACGCCGTAAATGCCTTCTCTTCTTCCGCGCTAAGGGGCAACTTCTCCACATTGCCGCGGTTATCCATAACCTGCACGAGCGCCTTCTCGTCCACATCGTCTGGAGTAAAAAGCGTGTTTAGGTCGACATCGTGTGCCTTAAGGAACTCTATCGCGCCGAGGACTTCATCAATACGGATTCGCCCGTCGTGGTCGAGGTCCATCAACTCCAGCATGCGCCTATCAAAGCGCACATCCTTCACAGGCATTGAAAGCACCATCCAGCTCTTACGGTCGAGTTCTGAAAGTGCCACGATATCCGCGCCGTCCTTTAGAAGAATCTGATCAGCGCGTCCCGCACGGAAAACCTGCCAATTATGATTCATCGCCTAACTCCTTACTTGCCTGGATATTTCACGAGAGAAATGACATCGTAATTCTTGAGCTTACCCTGCCGCGCGGCAAAGCCCTCAAGTTCAATGGGGAAGATCATCTTCGTCACGCGTCCGCCGAGCCGCTCAATGAGCTTTGCGCAGGCAAGTGCCGTGCCGCCCGTCGCCAGAAGGTCGTCCACAATGACGGCGCACTGTCCTGGCTTAATCGCGTCGCAATGCATATGCAAACACGCCGAGCCGTACTCAAGATTGTATTGTTCGTGAATCGTATCCCGCGGCAGTTTACCAGGTTTACGCACAGGCGCGAATGAGGTATTTAGGCGGTCGGCAAGTGCCGCGCCGAAGATAAAGCCACGCGATTCAGGCGCGACGACAATATCTACACGCGTCCCATTTAGAACTTGCTGCATTTGGTCTAGCGCTAAATGGAAGCTTCCCGAGCCGTCTAGTATTCCCGTTACATCACGAAACAACACCCCAGGTTTAGGGAAGTCAGCTATCTCACGGACATATTGAGCGAGTGGATTCTTATTCATGCGCAGTTTATCCACTCCTTAGATCTTAAACGACGCACCAGTTGAGGCGTTGCCGACGAGCCGCGCATACCGCTCGAGCCATCCGCCACGGATACGCGGCACCCACGCTTTGTGCTTCTTCGCCCGCGCGGCAATTTCCTTCTTTGAGAGCTTCACATTAAGCGCACGCTTGGGGATATCGATCGTGATTTCGTCGCCGTCCTTAAGAAGCCCGATTAAGCCGCCTTCCGCCGCCTCAGGCGAGACATGCCCTACGCAGGCACCATGCGTCGCACCCGAGAAGCGTCCGTCCGTAATGAGGGCGACCGACTCGCCCAGCCCCGCGCCAATAATGTACGAAGTCGGCGCGAGCATCTCCTGCATGCCAGGGCCGCCCTTCGGGCCTTCATAACGGATAACGACGACATGTCCCGGCTTCACCTTGCCAGCCAAGATACCCTCGCACGCGTCTTCCTGCGAATCAAAGCAAATCGCCTTGCCCGTGAAAGTCATCATCGACGGTGCAACGCCGCCCTTCTTGACGACGGATCCTTTCTCCGCCAAGTTGCCCCAGAGGACGGCGAGTCCGCCATCCTGCGAATAGGCGTTGTCGAGCTTACGGATAACATCGTCATCCTTAATCTTCGCCGCGGCAATTTGGCGCCCAATCGTCTTGCCGCTCACCGTGGGCGCGTCCAGATTGAGGAGCTTCTTCGGCAGGCGCTTCAAGATTGCCATAATCCCGCCCGCCTTATCGAGGTCAGATACATGGTAGTGTCCGGACGGCGCGAGCTTGCAGACATAAGGCGTACGCGCCGAAAGCTCATTCATGCGCTTAAGCGAATAATCTATCCCCGCCTCACGCGCAATGGCGAGCGTATGTAAAACCGTGTTCGTCGAGCCGCCCATCGCCATGTCGAGCGTCAACGCATTATCCATTGACGCGAAGGTAATCAGGTCTTTCGGCAACGGACCGCCCTTCTTCGCCATCGCGACCGCACGCTTCGCCGCCTCACGCCAGAGTTCCTTCCGCCGCGGATCTATCGCGAGGATTGTCCCATTGCCGGGTAGCGCGAGCCCGAGCGCTTCACAAAGGCAGTTCATCGAGTTCGCTGTGAACATACCCGAGCACGACCCACAACCTGGACAACTCGTCTCCTCTATGCGCTGCAAGTCCTTAAGCGTAATCTTACCCACATTCTCAGCGCCCACCGCCTCGAAGACGGAATTGAGATCGGAGTCCTTGCCCGTCTTCGTGTCGCGTCCGGGAGCCATCGGACCACCCGACGCGAAAATCGTGGGGATGCCCGTACGAATCGCACCAATAATCATGCCTGGCACAATCTTGTCGCAGTTAGGGACGCATATCATCGCGTCAAAGCAATGCGCCCGCGCAACCGTCTCTACCGAGTCCGCAATCAATTCGCGCGACGGGAGCGAGTACTTCATGCCCGGATGCGCCATTGCGATACCGTCACAAACGGCAATCGTATTGAACTCCATCGGCACACCGCCCGCCTCAATAATGCACTTCTTGAGCCACTCGCCGACCTTGTTCAAGTGACAGTGCCCTGGCACAAAACTCTCATAGCTATTGCAAATGCCAATGAATGGCTTTGCCATATCCGCACGCTTCATGCCCGTAGCGAACAAAAGACTACGGTGAGGGGCTCTCTCTTTGCCCTTCTTAATCTGATCAGAAATCATAGGAATAATCCTTCTTTAGTTTCATTAGTGCCAATTATTATACCATAATTACTGCCCAAACACTAGAAAAGAGTTGCCACGCCACCCTTTGCCACGCTTTATTCAATTGTCAAAGATCAAAGTGGCGCGGGCGAAGCGTTTCCGCTTCGCAACCTAACCTCACGGACCTACCAGTCACCTACCGCGGCACATCCGTGGGGACGTTAGGTTGCGGAGCGGAAACGCTCCGTCCCAGACTCAGTCTTGACCTCATCCGTTTTACGCCTGCCCAGTCAACGTCATTCATTTTTAGTCCTCCAATTTGTTGCCAAAAAGTTTTTCATGTTCAGACTTGAGTCTTGCCCGCGCTTCCTCCACCGTCTCTTGCCGCTGGGGGCGCTGTTGCGCTTGGGCTTTTGCCGCGTCCAGTTCGGCATCCGTTGCCCGTGCAAAG
>CAVCAF010000045.1:0-15513 GCA_963600185.1 Azospirillum sp. 51_20
ATTTTAGCCGCTATTAGAATAGGTTTTGAGCATTCCTCAAAAGGGAATGCCTTTGCTGTTTTTTGTTCTCACCAACTTCAAGTTAGACAGGAAGGAATAAAGTAATGAAGGCTAAAATGCTCGTAATATCCCTCGCGGCAGGTTCGCTCCTTGCCGCTAAGGGAGCTGAGGACGCAACCTTGATGAGTGATGAAATGTATTCGCTCGAAGGAGGCGGCGTTCTGCATGTGTTCCGTCAGGACGGAACCTTGAAAGTAAAGTCGCCTGGCAACATCTCATTCGTTCTTGTGGGCGGCGGTGGCGCGGGTGGTGATCACCGTGGGGGTGGCGGCGGCGCGGGTGGCGTCATTACAAACGCCGCGTACTATGTGGACGCGGGGAATTACGCCATTTCTGTAGGTATAGGCGAGAAAGCCGCGTTTACGGAATATGTTAATAACGAGACAGGCGAGACCAAAACAAATCGTTTGTGGGGCACGGGCATTAGCGTGACAACGAATGAAATCGCGGCGATTGCCGCGACCTCTACGACATTCGGCGACTTGTTTACGGCTTATCCTGGTGGCAGAGGCGGCAATGTTCGTAGTCGAGGCTATGATGGCGCTTCTGGTGGTGGCGGTGGTGGCTTTGGTAAAGAGCCTTATTCGGGCGGCAAGGCAATTTATGCGGACGCGGGCAATCTCGGGCACGCGGGCGGTTCTTCTCTTTGGATGGAGGGTACTGCCTCTGGTGCGGGTGGTGGCGGCGCGGGTTCGCCTGGTGAAGACCGCACAAACGCGGTGGGGAATGTTAACCTTTTGATCGGCGGTCATGGCGGTACGGGTGTCGTCACGCGCATAACCGGACGCGATTTTTGGGTTGGTGGCGGTGGTAATGCCCAAGGTGTCAGTGACTGGGTAGCGCCTGGTGGTGGCGGAATTGGCACATCCTCGACTTCTTCGACACTTGTCAAGAAAGGCGGGAATGGTGCCGCGTATACGGGTGGTGGCGGTGGCGGCTCGGGTGATTTTGGCAATAATGAGGGTCTAGGCGGTGATGGCGGCTCGGGTGTCGCGCTTTTCCGCACAGAAGGCGCATTGCCTGAGATCGCGTTCGCGAAAGACATCCGTGCAACAGGCGGCACAATAAATGAAAAGTCGGTTAAGGGTACGCGCTGGTGCATCCATACCTTCACAGAAAGCGGAACCTTTACGCTCCCTCAAGGCACAGTCGTTGAAATGCTCCTCGTCGGTGGTGGCGGTGGAGGGGGTACTGCTGGCTTTAATGATTGCGCGGGAGGTGGCGGCGGTGGTGGGAGCGTCGTTGTCTCGACGAACTATATTGCCGCGGGTTCATATGAGGTCGTCGTTGGGCTTGGTGGTGAGGCGGCGAATAATGGCGAGAATAGCACCTTCTTCGGTTATTGTGCGCTGGGTGGTGGCGGCGGCGGTAATGTCCGTGGTGGCGGTAAGACAGGTGGCTGTAGTGGCGGCGGTGGTGCATGGGGTAACGAAGACTTCCCGCCGGGCGTTGTGAAGGCTCAAACCAATGATTGGTCGTCCATGCTAGGTTTCCCCATCGCCGTGGTTATGGAGTCGCAGTATGGTAATTCGGGTGGCTATGGTAGGTGTAATGGCGGCGGTGGCGGCGGCGGTGCTGGCACCGTAGGCGCGAGCGTTGAGAAACGTAATAACCCTGGCAAGGGTGGTGACGGAATTGAGAGTGACATTACTGGCGCGGTCGTCTGCTATGGCGGTGGTGGTGGCGGCGGTGGTTTTGGTAATGCGACTTTCTGGGAGAATGGCGGTAAAGGTGGCGGCGGTAAGGGTGGCGGCACCGCTTCATCAACGAATGCTGACGCGAAGAGCTATGGCTTACCCGGGACGGACGGTCTCGGTGGTGGTGGCGGCGGAGGCGGAGGCGGCGCCAATAACTTTATAAGCAACGCTGGAGGTGGCAAGGGTGGCAGTGGCGTTGTCATTTTGCGCTACCGCATTAAACCAATGGGATTCCTCTTGAGTGTTCGCTAAGAATTAAGTAAAATATGGCGATTGAATTAGTAAGTGAGCAGTTTCAATTGTAAGACTAAATGGACAGGTTCTCCCCCACCCCCCCTGCCCATTTACTAATTCAATCGACGGCGGCGCTAAATTGTGAAAAATCCACTTGTCAAAGTGCCCCAAATAATGATATAATATAGCACTAATCTATGGAAAGGTAAGGAAAGCATATACATGCCGACTATAAACCAGTTGATTCGCAAGGGTCGTCATCCCCTTGCTACGCATTCGAAATCGCCCGCGCTGAAGGCGTGCCCTCAGCGTCGTGGTGTTTGTCTCGTCGTTAAGACGATGACCCCTAAGAAGCCGAACTCGGCTCTTCGTAAGGTCGCCCGTGTGCGCCTCACGACGGGTGTTGAAGTTACGGCGTACATTCCTGGCGAGGGACACAACCTTCAGGAGCACAGCGTTGTGCTCGTGCGTGGTGGTCGTGTGAAAGACCTGCCAGGCGTTCGTTATCACATCATCCGTGGTAAGCTTGACTCGCTCGGCGTCTCTGGACGTAATCGTAGCCGTTCGAAGTACGGTATGAAGCGTCAGAAGAAAGAGGAGAAGTAAGCTATGTCAAGAAGGGCTAAGAAGATTGAGAAGCGTGTAACGCTCGATCCTAAGTTTAATTCTGAGCTCGTCGCGCACATGATCCGCGTGATTATGCGTGACGGTAAGAAGACGGCAGCTGAGAAGATTGTCTATGGTGCTATCGCGAAGATCCAAGAGGCGATGGCTAAGGACGCGGCGAAGTTCACGAAAGAGGAGAAGGTGTTTAGCGATCCTCTCGAAGTCCTTGCTACGGCTATTGACAATATGAAGCCTCAGGTTGAGGTTAAGACGCGTCGCGTTGGCGGCACGACTTATCCTGTGCCTGTGCCGATCGCGGCTAACCGTCAGCTCTCGCTCGCGCTCCGTTGGACGACCCAGTATGCGAGTGCTCGTCATGGTATGGGCATGCCTGCTGCCGTCGCGGCGGAAGTCATTGACGCGTTTCAGGGTCAGGGCAATGTCATCAAAAAGCGTGACGATGTCCATAAGATGGCTCAGGCTAACAAAGCGTTTGCCCACTATGCGTGGGGAAACAACGCGGGCTAAGGGACTTCCTTTAGACTTTTCCATAGTTGAGGGGGTCGCGGGTGTTGAAGTCCGCGACCTTTCACTTTAATAAGGTAGAACGCTAAATTATCCCCGCGCGTACCGCGAAATATGGTATAATATATAGACATAAAGAGAGGCGATTGGGTTTACGAGTCATGAAATGCGAATTGTGCCACAAAAAAAATGCTGAAACAGCCCTTACCATAGAGAAGAATGGTAAGGAAGTAGAGCTTTATGTTTGTAAAGATTGTGCCGCGGCTGAGCAGGCGAAGAATGCCGCGAAGCAAGACTTGCTGAATAAGGTGCATAGGTTGCCGAATGGACTAGAGGTCTCCATCGCGAGTTTGCAAGCTAATGGTAGTGATAATGTGCCAGACGAGATTACAGCCCAGCTTATCTCCGCGATGGATAAGTTATTTTCGCGCTTAGGTGAAGCCGTGAAGAAGGGTACGCCTGTGGAAGATGCCGCCTCTCAAGGTGTGGACGAACTAATGTCCGTTGGCGAAAAGACGCTTGAAACGAAGATAGGTACTCATCTTAAGCTTGATGCCGTCCGTAGGGACTTTGTGGTAAGAGATTGCTTGCATTTAGAGGGACTTTTTCAGAACTCGGACTTCTTTAAGATTAAGGAGCATTGCCGTAAAGAGAAGGTGTATCTTATCCCTTTTGATGCAGAAGGCTATGAGAACGCGGGGCATGTTTACGAAGTGCGTTATGAGGGCTCACAGGAAAACGCGGCAACAGTCGTAATCGCGCTGTGTAAGTCTGAAGCGAAAGCGCGTGCGGGACTCTTTAGGGAGGATAATGTGCGGTTCTTGAGCGACTCAATTAGCCGCGCGTTAGCTATCCTTAAGAATTGCCGCTTACTCGGGCAAATGGAGCTCTTTGATTTGCTCTCGCCCATTCGCCTCGCGGTACTTAATAATCTACTCAGTCGGGCTTCGGTAGAGATGGTTGACGAACTTATAGGGACTCTTGATCTCACGGGTAGCGATTGCGAGTTGCCGCCTGAAGTGCTTCAAAAGTTGGATAGCGAGCGCGCGGACTTGATAAACAAGATTTTTAAGGGCGTTTCGTTGAATAAGGAAGGTAAGCGGATTTTATTATGAACTTAACGAAGAACGCCTTTGACGCGATAAACGCCGCGGAAGCTTGTGCGCGTAAGTTAGGGCATGACCATATTGGGGCAGAGCACATTTTTCTGTGCATCCTAGACATCCCCGATTGCCAAGCGAGTGCGCGACTGAGGGCACTCGGCTTTTCGCTACAAGATCTCTCGGAGTCTCTTAAGTCGACTATCATGGGCGGCTCAGATCTCGTCTTGCAACAGGGTAAGTTGCCTCTGACGGCGCGACTAAAGAAGATCTTTGATATGGCTGAACTTGACGCGGGCAAAGACGCGCGGGTAGGCACGGTTCATCTCGTGGTCGCTATGTTGCGTGAAGGCGATAATGCCGCGGCGCAATTGATGTTTAATGCGGGCATTACGCTTGATAAGTATCTCGCCGTCGGGCTCGCGAATGGCACGAAACCTACGGGCGACGAGAATGCCGCTCCTAAAAGTGCCGCGTCCGCGACTGGGACCACGCGCGGTGAGAATGGCAAGGCGCAGAAAACGCCAACTGTAAATGCTTTCGGACGCGACTTAACTGATCTCGCGCGGCAGGGTAAGTTAGATCCTGTCATTGGACGCCAAAATGAACTCAAGCGCGTCATTCAGATTCTTTGTCGCCGCACGAAGAATAATGCCGTTTTGATTGGTGAGGCGGGTGTCGGTAAAACAGCCGTCGTGGAAGGGCTCGCGCAGGCGATTTTGCGTGGCGAAGTGCCTGAGCGGTTGCAGTCTAAACGCGTCGTTGCCCTAGATATGGCGCGGGTCGTAGCGGGGACGCAATATCGCGGACAATTTGAGGAGCGCCTAAAACGCATAGTTGATGAAACGCGACGTGCGGAAAACATCATCCTCTTTCTGGATGAAATTCACACCATGGTCGGTGCGGGTGGCTCCGAGGGTGCCATGGACGCGGCAAATATTCTAAAGCCTGCGCTTGCCCGCGGCGAATTGCAATGTGTGGGCGCGACAACCCTCAAAGAATATCATAAGTCAATAGAAAAGGACGCGGCACTTGAGCGCCGTTTCCAGTCCGTCCAGATAGATGAGCCTTCGCTTGAGGATTCGGTGGCGATTTTGAAAGGCATTGCGCCGAAGTATGAGGACTACCATAGCGTCCATTATTCAGCGGAAGTCTTGCGTACTTGCGTTGAATTAACCGCGCGCTATTTGCCTTCGCGGCAGTTGCCCGATAAGGCGATTGACGCGATGGATGAGACGGGTGCACGCTTGCGGATGAAGTCAAGTTCGCGTCCGTTAGCCCTCATCAAGAAGCAAGAAGCCCTTGAGAAACTGCGCCAAAAGAAGGACGCGGCAGTCGCTGATGGCAACTTTGATGAAGCGGCGCAGTATCGCGAACAGATAAATGAGGACGCGGCGAAGTTTGAAGAAGCTTTAGATACTTGGCGTAAGGAGCATAAAGAAACGGTCATTAAGGTCTCAAGCGCGGATATCGCCGAAACCGTTTCTTCGATGAGTGGCGTGCCCGTTGAGAAGATGTCCACGGCAACGGTTGCGAAGTTGCTGGGGATGGAAAAGACGCTTAATGAGATAGTTGTGGGTCAGTCGCAGGCGGTGCAAGCCGTTGCGCGAGCCTTGCGTAGAAGTCGCGCGTTTCTATCCGACCCCAAACGCCCGATTGGTAGTTTCCTTTTCTTAGGCCCAACAGGTGTCGGTAAGACCTATCTCGCTAAGATGCTCGCTGAGAAGGTTTACGGAGACGAAAAAGCCCTCATTACCTTTGATATGAGCGAGTTCCAGGAGAAATACTCCTCTTCGCGCCTCGTGGGTGCGCCGCCTGGCTATGTCGGTTATGATGAGGGCGGACAGCTTACGGAACGCGTCCGTCGCCGTCCCTATTCCGTCATTCTCTTTGATGAGTTTGAGAAGGCGGATGGAGATGTTATGAATATGCTTCTGCAGATTCTTGATGACGGACGCCTTACGGATGGGCAAGGACGCGTCATAGATTTCCGCAACACGATTATTATCTGCACGGCTAACTTGGGCTTTGACTTCGCGCGTGGTGGACGCAGTCTCGGGTTTGATTCTGCGACAATGAATGAGGCGAGTTATGAGCGGCTTAAGGATAAACTTCTAACGGACGCGCGGCGTACTTTTCGTCCTGAGCTTTTGAATCGCTTTGATGATATCGTCGTTTTTAAGCAATTAGAAAAGGACGACTTAACGAGTATCTTGTCACTAGAGATTGCTAAGTTTGAAGCGCGGCTTAATAAGGCTGGGCTTAAGCTCGTGCTTGATAAGGGCGTTAAGGAGTTTCTCGTGGAGAAGGGGAATGACCCCGCATTAGGTGCACGCCCCTTGCGCCGCGTTGTCCAAACTTACATTGAAGATCCGCTCGCGGAAATGGTGCTCATGGGCACGAAGAAAGATTCCGTGCGCGTTAAGTTAAATAAAGCGAAGACCGCACTTGAGTTTAAATAATGCAAGAGCCAATTTTTAGTGTTAGAAAAGCGCGGTTAGCGGACGCCGAGAAGATATTCGCGCTCATTCATCTTCACGATGACCTACTTGTGCCGCGGTCGCTAGGGAATATCGTTGAGAATATCGATCGCTTTTTGGTGGCAGAGTCCGAAGGGACGCTACTCGGGTGCGCGGCGTATTCAATCCATCCTGAGTTGGGTGCACCCGAAGCGGCGACAGTTGAGATTCAGTCCGTAGCCGTGCGCCTGCCCTATCGGCGGCGTGGCGTAGGTAGAGCGCTTATTACGGCGACAGTAGACCAAATTAAGACGACGGGCACCCATGAAGTCGTGGTTTTGACTTTCGCCCCAGCCTTCTTCGGTGCGCTCGGCTTTCATGAGATCCCTAAAACGAAGATCTTACATAAGCTATATACGGGCTGTATAAATTGTACGAAGCATTCCGACCCCTATACATGCCCTGAAATCGCTATGGTGCTCGAATTGACGAAGTAAGATGTCTCCACGTCCTTCATTCGGCATAGGTCGCGTCACGCGATTTTATGTGCCGATGCTTCTGCAAGCCTTCTCCCAGTCGCTAACTTATCCGCTCGTGGCGGGTATTACTACGCACGGCATTTATGGCGTGCATGAATTAACCGCCTTCGCCCAAGGTCAGATGATAATGTTCATGATTGGTGCGTTTGGGGGCGGACTTATGATGACGGGGATGGTGTTCGCCATTAATCGCGCGGGATATTTGAACTTTAGGCGTTTGAATACGGCGATGATGATTACGCTTCTCGTGGCGCAGTGTATTCCCGCCTTGCCGCCTTTTGATAATTGGGTTTTGGAAGGCGTCTTTTCTTTGCCGATGCACCTCGCACGAATTGCGCGTAATACGCTCGTTTGGGGCGTTATTATGAACGGATGCTTCTTTCTCAGGAATGTGCCACTCGTAGTCCTCTTTAATAACCTGCAAAGCGGTAAGGCAAATATCGCGACATTTGCGCGAATCTTAGTGACGCTACTCGCCGCGGCAGTTTTTCCTCGACTAAACTGGGTTGGCGCGGGACCAGGTCTCGCGGCACTTACGATTGGTTGTATAGTGGAACTTCTCTTAACCTGGCTTTATGCGAGACCCTACACACGCGAAGTGCTAGCTGATACAAGTGCCTCAAAGACACGGAACTCCGTGGGAGCACAATTCCGCTTTACTTTGCCGCTTTCATTCGGCGGGCTTCTTCTCATGATGTCTCCACTTATTATCGCGGCGTTTGTAAGTCGCGTACCGAACGCGGCGGATATGCTCGCGATTCATTATGTGACAATCGGTATTGTTAATCCTGTTGCTTATGCGGCATTGCGCATGCAGGCAGTCGCCATTGAGTTTCCCCCAGAACATAAAGGCGACAAGCGACTTCTCGTGTATGCACTTTGCGCGGGGCTTGTGCTCGGGCTTATCCCTGCCCTTTTCGCGACACCTCTCGTAGGCAAGTGGTACTTTGGCTCTTACCAAAATGTCCCCGCGCCGATTTTGCCAACGGTTTATCTCGCTATGGCTATTTATTCGTTTATCGCGGTTATCCAAGCCTTGCGCGGACGCCTTGAGGGACTCGCCGCGCTTTATCAGAAGCCGCGCGCTGTTATGGTAGGACAAATCGCGTATACACTTACGCTCCTAGTGCTACTCTTTGTGTTAAAGGAATTAGGCGTGCCTGGCTGGCTTATGGCGGTGAGCGTAATTATGGCTTCGCCTATTTGCGTCATTCTTGCTATTTGGCTTTACTTGCGGCGCGAGAAAATGATATAATACTCAACATGGAACTTGATACATTGACTGCTGTTTCGCCTCTCGATGGGCGTTATGCGAATAAGTGCTCGGAGTTAACGGAAGTTTTCTCGGAGTTTGGGCTCATCAAGCGCCGCGTGTTAGTTGAATGCGCGTGGTTAGAGGCGCTTTGTGACGCGAAAGAAATCCGCGAATGTAAGGCGCTTTCGGCTACTGAGCGCAAGACTTTGCATGCTATTGCGGCGGACTTCACAGTCGCCGAAGCGCGGCGAATTAAGGAAATTGAGCGCACGACGAACCACGATGTTAAGGCAGTTGAATACTTTCTTAAGGAGAAGGTGAAGGGTTCGAGCCTTGAGTCGCGTGCGGAGTTCATCCATTTCGCCTGCACGAGTGAGGATATCAATAATATGTCCCATGCGCTTATGCTGCGTGATGGCAAGGCGGTTTTGCGTGCGGCGATGGATGAGGCGACGAAGATTATTGCCGCGGACGCGAAGGCGTATGCGCGTATCCCCATGCTCGCCCACACCCACGGACAGCCCGCTTCGCCTACAACGGTAGGCAAGGAGTTCGCGGTTGTTTCGGCACGGCTTAAGCGGCAGGCGGCGGAGATTGACCGCCTTGTTATGCCCGCTAAGATGAATGGCGCGGTCGGGAACTTTAATGCACATCTCTCGGCATACCCTACGGTTAATTGGGAGAAACTCGCGCGCGGCGTTATTGAGAAGCTTGGGCTTCGCCAAAATCGCTTAACGACCCAAATTGAGAGCCATGATGGTATCGCGGAACTCTTTGACGCGATTCAGCGCTGGAATAGCGTGTTACTAGACTTTGACCGTGATGTTTGGATGTATGTCTCAATGGGCTACTTTAAGCAACGCACGATTAAGGGCGAGATTGGCTCTTCTACTATGCCCCATAAGGTGAACCCCATTGACTTTGAGAACTCAGAGGGCAACCTTGGGCTCGCAAATGCCGTCCTTGGCTTTATGGCGCGTAAGCTGCCTATTTCGCGTATGCAACGCGATTTGACGGACTCCACGACGCTTCGGAATATGGGTGTTGGCTTTGGCTACACGCTTATCGCGATTCGCTCTACGATTAAGGGTCTCGGTAAACTTGAGCTTAATGCGGATAAACTCGCCGAAGACCTTGACCATAATTGGGAAGTCCTCGCGGAACCTATCCAGACAGTTATGCGCAAGGTGGGGATGGATCGTCCCTATGAACGCTTGAAAGAATTGACGCGGGGGCGGCGCGTTACGGCGGAAATTATGCGCGACTTTGTGAAGGCTCTTCCGCTACCCGAAGAGGATAAGAAACGCCTTTTGAAGTTGACTCCCGCGACTTACATTGGGCTCGCGGCGAAACTCGCCAAGTTAGCCTAAAAGGTTTCCCTGTAAGATAGCTGGGTTTAGTAAGTAAAGACTAAGTAAAAGACAAAAAGAAGGAGCGCGGCATTTTTACCGCGCCCTTTCTTTTTAGTCTAGTGAAAACTAATTACGCCTCAGGCTTCGTTTTCTTCAGACCAAGACCACGGCTATCGTCCTTCCACTCTCCACGCTTCTGGAGAAGGTTAACACGCTCAAAGCGCTTAAGAACATTGCGCTTTGACGCGATTTTGCCGTGACCCTTAAGAGATGCATGCTGGCTCATTTCAAACTATCCTTTCAAGATGTGAGTGAATATTATATCATTTCGCGGGCTTGTTTTCAACAGGTTCTGTTGCTGTTTTTTCAGCTGGCATTTCCTGCGGGAGAAGCGACTTAAATTCGTCCGCGGCGATGGCATTCGCTTCACGAATGGTCTTCTCAATGAATTCCTGAACTTTTGCGCGTCCAGCCATATTCTTGAGCGCCTGCTCAACTTCCTTGACATTGGGGACAGGGGTTGTCGAAGGGGTCTTAATAAGGATGTGGCTCGCCTTGACCTTCTCAGGTGTGGCGGGGGTGTCATCCGTCGCGGCAACCGCAGGAATCTTTTCCGTCACCATAATGAGGTGGTAGCCAAAGGGAGTCTTGACGGGGTCGGAAATCTTGCCAGGCTCGAGGTTGAATGCGACAGCCTCAAACTCCTTAACCATCATGCCTTTCGGGAACTCGCCCAAGTCGCCGCCTTTTTCTTTGGAAGGGCAGTCCGAATTGGCTTTCGCGAGTTCCGCGAACTTAGCCGCCTTATCGGGAGCCGCTTCGATTTCCGCCTTCATCTTTTTCAGCTTCGCCTGCGCTTCACCAATTAGGGGCGAAGTAGCAACCGCGAGGTTGTTGCTCTGAATTTCGGCGACACGCGCCTGCGCTTCTTTGGAGAAGTCATCCGTGAGCTTATCAATGACTTCCGCCTTGAGCATCTTGTCAATCAAGACACCATTGCGAATTTCTTCCATAGCGGACTCTTTGCCGAAGGGGGAACGCGCCGCGGCTTCTTCGAGCGAGGCGGGTGCGCCAGGCTTACCCTTAACCGCTTTGAGGAACTCTTCTTCGCGCTCCTTAACATCCTTGTCAAGGAGTTTGTAGCCGAGAGACTTCGCCTTCTGGGTGAGGGCATTGACGACGAGGAACTCGCGAGCAATTTGGCTGCCAGCCTGCGCCTTGATGTAAGGAATGTCATTCGTGGGGATTGCCTTGCCCTGCGCGGCAATGAGTTGCTCTAGCTTCGCGTCCAAATCGCCGCGGGTGAGTTTCTTTTCTCCCACAACGAGAAGGACATCCGTTGGTGCGGGGGCTTTTGTAGGCACAGCGGCGGGGGTTGGACCCTCTTGCGCGGCAGTTGCCTCGGGTTCTTTCCTATCATTGCAGCCGACAAGCATAGTTGCGGCTACGAGCGCGGTTGTTGCGATATGCAGTTTACTCATTTTTTCTTTCTCCTTTGTTCTTCAGGTTGAAATTAGTTTAAGGACATTCCGCCGCGTTTCGGGGCGGGTATCCAAGTGAAACATATAAAAGATGCCAATAGCGCGCGCGGCACTTAGTAAAGTGGCGAGATCCTGTTCTTTTTGTGGATTTCTAAGACATTTCGCGACAGCGGCGGGAATGGGTATTTGCCGCGCTCCTCTTAAGAAGAAGGCTCCTGTCTCAGCTTCCAAAAGCGGATTCAGCCCCGCGAGCTTTAGGACTTTTAGTTCAAAAGTTAGCAGTAGCCCGAGAAGTGCCGCGGTGCCCGAAAGAGCGTGGAGTGCTTCAAGGGCACAGTCAAGTGCCGAATACCATTCTTCCGATTCTTGTCCCGTGGGGGCGAATTGTAGGGCGAGCTCCCTAAAGTGTCCAGCCAAAATAAGCTTGCGGTAGTCAGTGCGCAAATCTTCGCGCAGATTTAGGGGCGAACACTCCCTCAGCGGATGGAGTCCGTTTCTACTCCTTATATAACAGAGCACCTCACAGGTATAGTTGAGGTCGTATTGTCCCAAAAATGCACTCTTTGGGCGCACGGCTCCCTTAACAATCGTCGTGAGGGGACCCATAGGCGTTAGCCAATGGACGACATGGCTTGTGCGCGACCAAGGCTGGATACGAAGGCAAATGCCGTGCGTTTTATGGATTTCGCCCGCCATTAGACAGCCACCCCCAGAAGGACATCATCCTCAACCTTATTTACGCGCATAGTGAGGAAGTTTTTGCGCGTCGCTTTTACGCCAGCATTTTCGGCGCGGCACCAGAGATATTCGCCTGACCAACCTGCTGCTTCCGCGGCACTTTCGACGACAAAGGTGACTTTTTGCCCGAGAAACTTCTGGGCATACCGCGCACGCGACTTCTTGGCAATTCGCGCGAGGTTATGGGCGCGGGCGGAACGAATCGCGTGGGGGATAGTCCCCTCAAAGTTCGCCGCGGGAGTTCCTGGGCGCTCCGAATACGGGAAAATGTGCACCTTAGAGAAGGGGTGCGCGGCGAGGAAGGATTCCGTCCGTAGTTGGTCGTAGTCCGTTTCGCCAGGGAAGCCCGTCATTAAGTCACATCCCAATGCCAGATTGGGCATAAGTTTAAGCGCGTCCCTAAGGAGTTCTTCCATATCCCGCGCCGTATAGGGACGGCGCATCGCTTTTAGAACTAAATCGGAAGCCGACTGTACGGGAATGTGCAAAAACGGACAAAACGCGGCATTTTCTGCCATTAAGGCAACAATTTCTCTTGCCGCGGGGACAGGTTCCAAGGAGCCGAGCCGCAGGCGACAATCTTTACCGCAAATCGTCGCGAGTGCCGCGAGCAGGTCTACGAGGCGTTTGCTGTCCGTTGCATAATGGGTCAAATTGCAACCCGTAATGACAATTTCGTGGTAGCCCGCGTCAATAAATTGCCTCGCTTTAGTGCAAACTTCTTCAAATGGGACGCTTTTACTTCTGCCGCGGAATTGGGGGACAATGCAAAATGTGCAAGAACCATTGCATCCGTCTTGTATCTTCAGGTAAGCGCGGGCGGTGCGGGTAGGGAGCGAAGCCGATTCTTTAAGTAAAGTGCCGCGCTGGGCATTGGGTAAGCAACCCGTAACAATGAGGCGTTTCGCGGGATATTTCGCTCTGAGGTGCTCAATTAGGTGCTCGCACTCGTGCTGGGCGCGGGAAGTCACGCTACAGCCCCGAATAATGATGAGGTCGGCATCGGCGTGCCCAGAAGTCGTGGTCCAACCCTGCGCGAGGTAATCCGCCTCGGTTTGCAGGGCTTCCGCACGATTTAGGCGACAGCCAAATGTCTCAAAACAGACCTTCATTCGGGAATAATGAGCAAAAGGACAAAGTTTGTCAGGTTAAAGAGCGCGTGGTTGAGCATCGCGCACCAAAGGTGGTTCGTCTTCGCGTAGAGCCAGCATTGGGCGAGCCCAAAGAAGAAGAGGGCGAGAAATGCCGCGTCTGGCCAAGGTTGGCAGATGTAATGCGCCGCGGCGAAAAGTGCCGCGCTAAGTGCCGCGGCGAGCAGGGGGCGCCCAGGACGAGGCGCACGCCAAAAGAGCCAACGAAACACGACCTCCTCTAGAATAGGCATAAGAAGGACGACTTGCGCCGCGACGAGGATGAACTTCAAGTTCCACCCTGCGAGACTCCTTACTAGAGCAATATTGGCTTGGTCGGGCAAGTCAATCCCGAATAACTTCGCGATAAATTGCGTTAAATAGCATAGCCCAATAGTCACGGCTGTGACTACGGGCCATACTTTTAGCGTAAACTTAAGGGACCTCACGCGGGATCTGCCTTGGTTGCTTCCGCGCCAGTTCCGCGGATCTTGATATGCAGTTCACGCAACTGCTGTTCGGTTACATAGTTCGGCGCGTTCATCATGAGATCCTGCGCCTTCTGGTTCATCGGGAAGGCAATGACTTCACGGATGTTTGGCGTGTCGGTTAGGAGCATAACCATACGATCCACGCCCGGCGCGATACCACCATGGGGCGGCGCACCGTATTGGAACGCGTTGTAGAGACATCCGAACTTCTCACGGACAACTTCCTTCGGGTAGCCCGCGATTTCAAACGCCTTTTCCATAATGTCAATGCGGTGGTTACGGATAGCTCCCGACGAGAGCTCAATTCCATTGCAGACGACATCGTACTGGTAGGCTTCAATCGCCAAGGGGTCGGGTCCGTTCAGGGCTTCGAGTCCGCCTTGGGGCATAGAGAAGGGGTTGTGGGAGAAGATTATCTTGCCCGTCTCGGGATCCTTCTCAAAGAAGGGGAAGTCAACGATCCAGCAGAACTTGTAGCAATTCTTCTCGCAGATGTTGTTCGTCATGTGGCTGGCGATATCGGTACGGACGAGTCCCGAGAGGCGATTGCATTCATCGACATCCGCCGCCATAAAGAAGAGCGCATCGCCGGGCTCCATCTTCACGAGCGTCTTCATTTCCTCGAGTTGCTCGGGGGTGAGGAACTTCGCGATGGGCCCTTTAAGCTCGCCTTCTTTCGTCCAAGAGATGTACCCGAGACCCTTGCCGCCATTTTCTTTAACGAACGCCTCGCGCTTGTCGAACCATGTGCGGGTCTCAACGCCGACAATGCCCTTAACGAGCAAGCCCTTAACGAGTCCGCCCGAGGCGACGCACGCGGCAAACGCCTTGAAGGAAGCCTTGGCGAAGAAGTCGCTCATGTTAATCCACTTAAGGGGATTGCGCAGGTCGGGCTTATCCGAACCATAAGTCATCATTGCGTCGCGGTACTTAATGCGCGGCCAGGGTGCCTCATTGCAGGTCCACTTCGAGAACTCACGGAATGTCTTCGAGACGACATCCTCCACCACGGCGAAAATTTCGTCCTGCGTCGCGTAGCTCATCTCAATATCGAGTTGGTAGAATTCGCCTGGCGAGCGGTCGGCACGCGCCGCCTCATCGCGGAAGCATGGGGCGATTTGGAAGTACTTATCAAAGCCCGAGACCATGAGGAGCTGCTTGAACATCTGCGGCGCTTGGGGGAGCGCATAGAACATGCCGCGGTGAATGCGGCTCGGGACGAGGTAGTCGCGTGCACCCTCGGGCGACGACGCGGTCAAGATTGGCGTCTGGAACTCATTAAAGCCCTTTGCCCACATTTGCTCACGCAAGAAACGGATGACCTTCGAGCGCAGGATGATGTTCTGGTGCAACTTCTCGCGGCGCAAGTCGAGATAGCGATATTTAAGGCGTACATCTTCGCTCTCATCCGCCTTCTCGTCTGGCACATAAAGGGGTGTCACTTCAGACGCGCCTTCCATCACGAGTTCATTTGCCTCAATCTCAATCTCGCCCGTCGGCAAGTCGGGGTTAATCGTGTCGGGCGTACGAAGCTTCACTTCGCCTGTCACCGTAATCACGCTCTCAAGGTGCGCCTTCTCTACGAGCGAGAAGAACGGACGCGACGGGTGGACCACTATCTGAGTAAGCCCATAGTGGTCGCGCAAGTCGACGAAAAGAATGCCGCCATGGTCGCGCAAGCGGAACATCCAGCCCGAGAGACGGACTGTTTTACCGGCATCTGCCGCGCGAAGTTCATTACAAGTATGCGTACGATAAGGATGCATAATACCAAATCTCCAAATTAGTTCCTGTTATTATACCATATTATGGCTCAAAACGCGAGGGGGTTTTGTGGAAAGCCCAA
>CAVCAF010000046.1:0-15483 GCA_963600185.1 Azospirillum sp. 51_20
GCGGAGCGTTTCCGCTCCGCAACCTAACGCCCCCACGCCGATGTGCCGCGGTGAGTGCCCAGTAGATCCGTGAGGTTAGGTTGCGAAGCGGAAACGCTTCGCCCATCCTCACCGTCGCTGTAGCCTAGTCGCGAAGTTTCAACGAAAAAGCGTTCTTAGCGTTAACTTTTCTATCTTTGCGTTAAAAACGCACTTTGATCTTTGACAATTGAATAGCAAATAGTAAACTGCGCAAGCGCGAGTCACTACCTTAACTTCTAATGAAAGTTGTTTCGATGGGGGCTCCTTTACGTCCAAAGCAACTGACGGGAGTGACGCGGCAAATGAGATCGCCTTTGGGCATATCCGCCAAAGCAAGGACGCATTTCGTTGCTATCCGCGTACGAGGGTGTCCGCAAGGGAAGTTAAACCCTTCCGCAACAACATAGCGCGTAAGCGTTTTCTCGTCCTCTTTTGAAGAAAAGGTTAGCTCATAGCGCAAGACGCGTGCGCCGTCCTTAGCAACTGCAGGCGGAATCGCGACTTCCAGTGCGTCAACTGCCGCGGCTACTTCACCCGACTTTTTCTCCTTCTCCAAAGCGCCGCGTGACTTCGCCTTAAGACGGCGCAGTATCAATTTAGCGTCCGTATCGAACGTGGGTGCACCAATCTTCTTCGCGTGTTCGGCATAGGCGAAAGGTTTGGATTCCGCGACAGGTAACGGCATTACCCAGTCCGCCCCAAGATCATTCTGGGATAAGAATTCGCGGCGGCGAAGAACAATGCAATCATCATAAATACGACAGAGCATACCTTGTCTGCAATTTGAGAAGTCGTATTCGCGCGTCAGTTTCTCTGGGTTAAAGGGACGCTCCGCGGCAATTTCGCTTCGGGCATTCTCATATCCGCGCGGGGGCAACCTATCATCGGGCAAGCAGGTATAGCGCAGGGAACCCGTGCCAATCGAAGTAAATGCACCTTGCCAAATGGAATGTTCGTCTGTTAGAGAATAATGGGAGTGCCCTGAGAAGGCAATGGCGTTCGGGTATGCGGAGAGTACGCGCGTCGTAATGCCACTATCATGTCCCCACGCCCAAGCACCATAGCAGGTGTCTTTTAAATGCGGATGCTGAAAGAAGAAGAACGGACGCGTAGGGTCTAGTGACTTGCCATTCGCCGCGAGATACGCTTCTAATTCCGCACCCGTCGGGGCGCTACCATACTTCGTCTCGGGATCCTTGCCGTCATCCCAGTGCTGTCCGATAAAGGTATAGCCGTTTATATCCTTACGATAAAGCGGCGCATAGTCCTCGTGGAATATCTTCTTCCACCAGCCCGCCATGTCGGCACGCAAGATATGGCGATTGCGTTCTGTCGGGTCGGGATAATGCTTCGCGGCGAAATCGCCGTAGAGGTAGCCGTGATAATCATGGTTACCGTAAATGAAGAGCTTCTCCACGCGGTGTCCGTCGGGCGCAAGGTCATTAGGGAATATATCATCCCACGCCTTACCAATAATCTGCAATTGGTCAACCATGCCCATATCCGCCATGTCGCCCGCGATCATAACAGCGTCCACCCCCTCGTCGCGATACCATTCGAGCGTGCGGCGGAATGTTAAATCATTATACGCGTCGAAGATACTATCCCCAGACTTCGCCGCGGTACTTATATGAATGTCAGAGATTATGCCTAAAGTAAGATTGGGCTTCTTACTAAAGTTAAATGCATCGCTTTTAAAAAAGCGACATCCCGCGAACGCACCGAACGAGGCGGCACCACCAATAAACCAACGACGCGTAATATTCATTGTGCATTTCTCCTCTTTAGAGTAAAACTACTTGTGAACGGACCCTTCACGCACGCTGTGCGCTCCCCAAGATTTATCTTCGCGTCTACCCCCGTTGGGATATCAACCTTAAGCTTAACCACGCCTTTCGCGTCGCGCTCCCAACCTGCCGCGAGGGTTCCTTGCGGGAGCTTAATCTCGGCACACGCCCAATCAAGTTCCGCAATTGGCTTCGGGTCAATAACAATCTTCTTGAATCCATTCGCGCCTTCTTCATCCACGAGGCGAATGCCCGCTAGATATTGATAAGCCCAGCAAACAAACTCAGCGAACATAACATGATTGCGCGAAGAACCATTGCCCCAATCTTCCCAAAGCGAAGTGCCGCCACGCTTAAGCCAAACGGCAGGACTCGGCATTGTATCATTCGTAAACATCTTAAACGCGAGATCCGTACGCCCCGCTTTAGAAAGTGAGCGCGGCACCCACTTCATGCCGTGTAAGCCAAAGTCCAAATACCCGTCTTTCGCCTCAACTGCCGCGATGAGATGGCGTTCCGCTAAAGGGCGCAAAGCCGAAGGCACCATGCCAAACTCGAGTGCCATTGCCTGCGTCGTCTGGCGACCTCGCGCGTCACCATAAAATCCGTTGCCTTTGTGATAGGCTTTATTAAAGCCCTCGCGTGCCTTCTCGGCGAGTGCACTATAACGGACGGCTTCTTGCGGACGATTCAGTAGGCGCGCTGTTCGCGCGGCAGTTTCTGCCATGTACTTAAAGTAGCAGGTTCCCACAATCCCATTATCGGGAAGCGTCCCAGCCGTGAGCCAATCGCCACGAACGCGTGTATAGAGTCCATCCTTTAGATTAGGAATCACGACTTTCTCAAGATAATTCGTCAATGTCGGATACATCGCGATAAGCGGCTTGTCGTCCGCGCGATACTGCCAAATTGTCCGCGGCAAAATAGCGATAACCGCGTCCCAATCAATAAGCGCATTATAGCCCCAGCCAGATGTGGGGACGATCTCAGCGAAAATGCCGTCGGGGCGTTGCGACTCAGAGACTTGTTCGAGCCATTGGGAATAGGCGAGCGTGTTCTCGTAGGCATACATCGCGAATTCACTCGCGAGTGCCGCGTCAGCGGTCCAACCATTCTTCTCGCGGTGAGGGCAATCGGTTGGGTACCCATTAACGAAGTTGGCTTTGTAAGCGCGGTCGGCGGCTTTTACAAGCGCATTAAAGGTTGGGTCAGAGCACGTGAATGAGCCAATATCTGCGAAGTCCGTTTGCAAAACGAGAGCCTCACATTCATCTAGTCGTGGCTCACGCCCGAGCCCCTTTACAAAGACATAACGAAAGCCATCGTAGGTAAAGCGCGGCTCATAAACCTCACCCTTCTCGCCCCGCGTCACATAACGATCACACTGAAAAACGCCACCCGGTATTACATCATGCGAAGTTGTCCACCCAAAATGACAATCAATTGCGCGTGGATAAATTGAACTTAACGGCGCACCCCCGCCATCATAAGGCGTTGGTGAGTCAAGCGTCACACCGTCGCGCTCATCATAACGAAAGGTCACAATGCGCCCAGGTACAGAGTCCGCAAATCGCATACGCATAACGCCCGCGATATCCTCGCCAAAGTCAACACGCCACCAATCGCCTACGCGCTCAATGCGTTGCGCGGGAAGTACGCGTTTAACAATCGTCGGGGGGATATCTTCTTCTATAAGCCGTCCCTTGGGCGCGGCAACTTCTTGGGCATAAACATTGCGCGCGCTAAGATCTATGGCACGACGATTACGCGCATTTATGACTTCGCCCTCGCGTATGCAGTCAAACCCAATCGGGCTTTCAATCTGTCGCCAGGTACTATCCGAGACTACAGTAGTAGAAGTACCATCCACAAACTCAACCTCAAGTCGCGCTAATAGCCGCGGCGGATTCCGCCAAGGTGCCATATCCCAATTCCATGTCGCGACTGAACGGACTTCCCACCAGCCGTGTCCAAGAAGAACTTTTAACTTATTCTCACCCTCTTTTAGGAGCGCTGTGACATCATAAGTCGAATAATAGACGCGCTTATCGTAATTAGAAGGTATAGGATCTAGTCGTTTTTCACCTACGCGCGAATCATTTATGCTCGCCTCATAAAAGCCGAGTCCCGTTATGGCGAGCGTCGCTTTCTTTATAGAGCCCTTTAGCGCAAAAGGCTTTTCAAATGCGGGAGAATTCACTTCGCGGCGGAAGATCATTGTCTTGCCCCACGGTACATCACGTGGACCACCAAGCACTTGCGCACCCTTCCAAGAACCATCCGTCACGATAGAACGTCCGTCCGCGAGACGAATGGACATAATTGCCGCGGGGCATTTCTTGCCAGAAGCCTTCGCCGTAAGGCGCACCGTATTCACGCCTGCCTTTAATGCAGGTGCCGCGTCTACAAACTTCGCGTATCTACTGTCATGAAATGCGCCTGTTGGCGCGAGGTCGCGCGCGGCTTCTCCCCAACGCTTAAGGCCATTAATCTCGACATAGAACTCGTCTTGCGCGGCGACTACGAGGTCTGCCACTGTGGGTTTCGCCGCGAGCGTGAAGGTTGTCTCGAAGGTCGCGACTTTATTAGATTCTGGCGATACTATCCATTGCGCCGCGCCAAAATCGGCATCTGGTAAAGTAAGTGCGTTGCCGCCTATCCAGCGTGCACCCGTAAAGGGCAAATCTTTAACAGGTTGGAGTTCCCCTTCTACTCCCGCCATGCACACAAAGTGCACGAGCGAAAGTAGCCCAACTAAAAGCACCTTCTTCATAATCCCTTTCTGCCCTTTAGACCCTTTGTCACAATTAGATTCCTCAACTGATTCATTCTCATTATACCAAATTACTTCCTTAAAAGATAGTCCCATTCCCCATTGCGCCCCTCTTTCGCCTTAGCGCGAAAGTTCAATGGGTGCCCAATTACGCGGCGCAAGCATCGCCTCGCTTGGGACATCTGAGACAATGCCCGTCGCCTTATTTGCCCAATAAAGCCGCGCGACTGTCGCCCCATCATCTCCACGCAAAACACCAATGTCGCCGATTGTCTTTACACCTTTTTGTGCACGCATTCCAATTAGGTCAAGCGGCACTTGGAGTTCATAGTCGCCTTTCTTGCCTTGCGCGAATTGGCACTGACTCGTAATATCTTCGACACGGTCAAAGGTTACTGACATGACGGGGGATGTGAAGTGTATGGGATTTGAGGACGAACGCTTAGTACGCTGCTCATAAAGCATAACTTTCGGAACATATGTTTCGCGCTTATTCTCGACTTTCTTCACAAGCGCGGCGAGAATACGAATGTCGCCTGGTTGAGGGTCGCGACTCTTCGATTGCGGATTCGTCCGTAGCATTAGATCTACGCCGCCCCCCGTCTTGAAGAGGACTTCGGGGTTCTCGCCAGAGTTCCGTGCGAGATTATTCACACCCTCACACTTCCAGGCAACATAAAGGCTATTCGTTGTCGCCTTTAGTGCACCACGGATATCATACGGACGCGAATTTGAATCAAAGTACGCGAAAACGCCCGCATTCTCAATCACGACGAAGTCTTCGGCATCCCAGTCTTCCTCAAGATTTCCGTCAACAATCGGCACCGCTCTACGCGCCTCACCTTTCGCTTTACTTGACTTTTCATCAACGAGGCGGCAGATGAGCTTCTCAGAGCCACTTCCCAAGCGTTGCCTCCGCATTTCTGCTTCTTGGGCTTCTTTCAAATTATACAAGTCTTTGGCTGTCACCGTAACTGTCCCTTCGGCAAGACGACGCATACTTTCTAACCCCTCAAGCCGCACAACACAACTAGCGTCTTTACCCACAACAAGATATATTTTGCCGTCGGGGAGGCGATTTATTGTGGGCCAGAAATGTTCATCGCAGGGCGAGACACCCGAGAGTTCTGTTCCACGCGGCAGATTACCGAATGCCCAACGACGACCCGTTTCAACATTCTCAAGAACATTATCTAAGAAAAAGCCGTCCGTCGTGAAGATATAAATCTCGCCGTGATTACCATTTAACGCGACGATGCTCTCACTTGTACCATCTACACTTACGCAATCGCCGAGCATACGCGTAACCGCCGTAAGCCGTCCCTTAGGCGCATTGCGTGGCGCACTATGCCCCGCGTGCAAGCCTGGCCACATATTCGGATATGACCAAGTAACTACGCCGTCGCGACCACCACAAACGGAATGGCTTGGCGAGTCACCCGCGGGGGCTGAGACAAAGACATTCCCCTTCTTGTCAATGACCATCTGTGAGCCGCCCGTCGACTCTGATAGCCGCGCATTCCCAAATATCCGCTCAGGTTTCGTAAAATCATAGACGGGCAACCCCTCTTTATTGTAGACGGGTTTAAAACGTGCCGCGTCCGCTGCGCGCCCAACAACCCACGGAGGATCTTTCTCTCCACGCGGATAAGGGAGCTTCTCAATAAGCAGTGAACCATCATCAGTAAACATAACGCCACCGCACCCATCTTCATTGTAGTCCGTGACAGGTACAAGATGATTATTTTCTTCTACCCAAAGCCCCGCTTTAGCCCCATTTGTTGGGTTCGCGTTCCAGCAATTGGTATAAAGTCGACGCCCTGTTGGGCTATAAATGACGCGCTGGGGGCACGCGCGTTTATCGTCGCCGCGCTCCTCAGGACGCAGTAAGACGCGTGCTAAACGGCTTGTCCCCGCCTGCCAGTCCACCTTGAACTCCATAAGCCCGCCCGCCTCTTCATAATAGAAACGCGATCTATCACGCGGATCAAACATGCCACCCGCACCATATTTAGCAGGCCCACAAATATCCTTCACAAGTCTACCGCTCGCGATATCCCAACAACTAATGCGCTTGGGGAGATAATCCTGCTCAGCTACCCATACACGCCCCTTGCCGTCCAGACAAAGTCCCGCGGGATTATTCATATGGTTTTCATCAAAAATACCGCTCTTGGGGCTACCTGGGTTGCCAATTTTGCGTATTAACTGCGCCTTCCCCTTGCCAAGCGCAAACACCCAAACTTGATGACTCTTACCGCGGCAAGAAACAACGATCGTCTCACCATCTGTCGCGAGCCCATGTGGCGATTCAAGCCCCTTAAAGAGCCGTTCGGTAATGCGCGAGAAGTCAGGGGCAACACGCACAATCTCATTTGAAGAAATCGCGAGAAGCGACCCATCAGGCGTATAAGCGATACCATGAGGAGACAGCAGGCGAATTTCTTTCGCGACATGCGTGACGGGATTTGTCGCGACTATACGATTCTCAAGTATGAGCGAGAAGGTTAGATTCCCATTCCATACGGCAAGCCCGCCGACTTGGTCGTCATAAGGATGCTCAAAAGAAAGTGGCCATCCGCCAAATCGCACCTCTTGTTTGTTCTTCTTTATCGCCGTTAAGCGTAAAACACGCGGATCACCTGACTTTTGATTGCCGCCATAGAGTCCGCCAACATAATAATCGTAGTCAGCCGTAGCCTCAGGACCAACATCCGCCGCAAGAAATGCCGCGGCAGTCCAGTTGCCACCTACCCAACCGCGTCCGTCAATTTTGCGTCCGTTAAGATCTGCAATCGCGATGCCGTCCACGCCCTCGGTAATATTCGCGCCAAACGCGACGCGATCAGGCGGCAGGGCAACTGCCGCGCGTGGTGCACCATGATTTGAAAGCCAGCCTCCCGTATGATCGGGCAAACACCAAGGCGGATTCCCCGCTGCATAAACTGGGAACTCATAATAAATCTTAAGCGGTGTATGCGCGATACCACGCACACGATAAGTTCCTGGCGCAACGGGACGATAAGGGATACGATAAAGTCCATGCGCCGCGGCATCTACGTCGCGCCCAAGATCATCCGAACCATCCCACAAAACCGTGTTAGTGCCCTTCTTAAACAATTTAGCACTTACGAGATTGCGAACTCTCTTACCCGTCTCGTCTTCAAGAACAAGCGTCGCCATACCGTCAAACGGCATTTCAAAAGTTACAGGAATGCCTAATTCCTTTGGTCGCGAAGCAAGGTAGACTTCTCGCGCCGCATCCGCCGACTTCTCATCTGTAAACGCCATCAATTCATTAAGCTCAACATAGGTGCCTTCTTTTGACCTGTTTTGCATATGGGGGTGGCTATCAAGACGCGGGTTGGCGGGCTCTATAATACGCAAACGAATGCCGCGAGACTTAACAGGCTTAGGTAAATCAACAAACAAGACATTACTACGCGTCGGATACCACGAGCGACATTCCGTTAATGTTGTCACCGTCTTCCAGTCACTATCAGAGCTATCTTTTGGATGTCCCTTGCCCACAAACACTTGAACTTCAGCTGTAGAGAAGAAGCAATAATCTAACGCGAGAGATGTAATCTTGACGGGCTTCAACCACGCGAGTCCCACAAATGGCGCATTACTAGGCGAAATCTTCTTGCCATTTGGTTCATTCCCCCAACAATCCCAGGCGCCTTTAATGCACCCATCATTGATTTTAGCAGTTTTGCGCGGGTTTGAACTCGCGAAAGCCGTTGCATAAGCTGAAATATTAAACCAGCGATTACTCCAGATATGCAAACCCCCGACTGCTGCCGTGTAATTCCCGTCATATCGTGGTGCGGCATCCGCGGGAACAACCACGCTCACTTTTACTGCCGTGGCAATAAAGTCCTGGGGCGCGTACCAGAAGCTCGCGTCATTACCCTTATATTCTTCTTCTGTGAACTCGCCGTGCGCATCGAGGCGCTGGAGTGCTTGCCAAGTGCCATTTGTCGCTTGCGCCCAGGCCGTAAAGCGGTCGCCAAATGAAAACATAACGGTACCTAATGGACGCGGCGATTCAAAGGGGAACTCGCGCTCACGAAGCCCCGTCTCCTTCGAAGCACCAAATTCATAGCTATAAACAGCGCGATGTACACGATTTTCAGGATACTGTTCACCGCTCTCAGCGATTGCCGCGCTTGTTAGGCACAAGGCGGCAATCGATTGTACAAATAGAGATTTTGTCATTTAATTTACTTTCTTATCTTTTTATTCGAACAACAAAGTTCCCCACTTAGAGGGCGCGAGCTTCGCCTCATGAGGAATATCATTAACGAGTCCTGTTTGCTGATTCGACCAATAAATGCGCGCCGCGTTAACCTTACCTGCAGCATCTGAAAGGATGAACCCAATGTCGCCGCGAAGCGCGAGCCCTGACTTTGGTGTAACGCCAATCTCTGTCCAAGGAATTGTCAATAGCGCCGTGGAATTACCATTATTCGTAGTTAGTTTAACCTTAACCTTCTCATTCAAATCAGCTTTCTCGAACACATACGTCGCCACAGGCGAAGAATAGGTGTGGGGTGATTTCGCCCCGACGCACTTTTCACGCATTTCAAGCACAACGGGCTTGCCTTGGAAAGGCGCAGCGACGAAACGGACATCCCCCGCGACGGCATTTTGTAAACAATTACTCGTCGCTGAGAGTTGAACATCTACACAATCACCACCCTTAAAAAGGAGATGGCGGTCATTCGCCGCGTTCTTCCAGGGGGTCGCGTCAGGGATGTCGAAGCGCGCATAAAGATTCTTCTCGTCCCAAGCGAGACGAACTATGCCACGCGCGAGCCCCTTACGCTCAACAACTGCCGCGGTAGCCTTGCCCCAGTTCGCGACTTCGCCATTCTTGCCAAGTACTGCCTTGCCCACAATAGCCTCAACAGGCGCAGAATCCTTGGCGGCGCGGATAGCATTATCGGCTTCAGCCTTAGCAAGCTGCGCGTCATCCACTGTAATCGTTGAGGAAGCGGAGCGCTCGATTGAGCCGAGCCCCTCAATCTTAACACTCATACCACTCTGCCGCGCAATACCACAACTCATGCGAATACCACCGTCGTTTTGACGAACGAATGTGCCGCAGAAATGCTCGCCCCCTCCCGAATATGTCTCAATTGGCGTAGTCGCGAGTGCCGCGGGATCATCTGGCAAAGGTTCCGTCGGCAAGCGACAATCACGGAAGAACGACGAGATATACATGCCGTCCGTCGTTAGGTAGTAGTCCTCGCCTAAATTGCCGCGAATCATAAATACGCCTGGTGCCGCGCCGACACCCTTGTCGACAACACCGCAAATCTTAAGGCACCCAATCAAAAGCCCCGCGCGGGACATAGGCGCGTTATGCGAGCCATGGACGAAATGGTAGAGGTTAGGATACTGCCAAATAACCTCGCCCGTCTTCCAATTAAACGAGAAAAGCCACGAAGAACTTGCTCCCGCCGAACGCAAGGTCCCAAACGCGACGACATTATCCGTACCATAAATAGGCGTTGGGTTATCAAATCTCCACCCGGGCAGGGTGATCTTCTGCCACGAGTTCGTCGTCCAAACTGCCGCGCCATTCGCGAGGAAGCGCGTAGGCGTGACGCGCCAAAGGTCTTGGCAGAACTTGGGAGACTCCTTACCCATGCCACCTACTGCAAACCACGCGAAGTCACGCGGATCTAGTAGGCGACTCCAGCCACCGCCTTCCACGGGCAAAGTCGGCTCACCGCCACGGTGCGCGAGATTCTTGTTTTTAGGGTCATCCTTCTTCGCATATTCCGTGGGTGTCTTTACGGGGACAACTTCGCACTCCTCTGGTTGCACATAACCGTCGCCATTCGCGTCCGCCCAAAGAAGATAGTCGCCCGGGTCGCGATCGGCGAAGGCTCCACGCGGTTTCTCAACGAATTGCACACTATAGAGTCCGCCATAAAGATTTTGCAAATGGGCGACGGTAAACACGCCCGATGACGGACGCCACTGCCCCTCTTCATCACGGATATAAAGTCGCAACGGCGCACCTGTAGTGGGCACGGCGACAAAGTATTCGCGCATTTTACCAGATTTATCGGACGAGGAAAAGTGTCCATGCCCATAGTTGCCTTCTTCGGGAGAGCCTAGCGCATCGCCCTTCGCGAGGTCTGGTACCCACATAACATTCTCAACTTGCCAATCAAACATACCCTTGCCGAGGCGTATCTCATTACCCTCAGCGTAAACGAGCGTCGGGTCATCATCATGTAATTGCGTTGTTGCCGCGGCATATTGCGTGTTGCCAATAAAGTCCATCACAAGGCGCGGCTTGCCGCGGAATGGCCAAATACCCTTGGGCTTTTCCCAAACCGAGACGCGCCGCGGATGGTGCGTATACTCTACGACCCACAATCTGCCGAGCGCATCAACTGCCGCGGACGAAACATCGCGCACTTCGTTAGGATTAAACTTTCCGCCATGCGAAGGGACGCTCTCAAGCCCATATTCTGCTAAGAGTTCCGTCGGCGCATTTGTCGTGGTATGGTATTTCTCTCGAAAAGTATCTGCCGTCGCGCCTTCCCCCCAATAATCGGTGAGGAGAATGGGCATGGAGCCATCCTTGCCGTCTTTACCCTTAAACGGCGCGAACTTGCCTGTCTTCGCGTCAAGCCTCAAGAACTCCTTGCCGGACGCACTCCAGTCATTCGGGACGAAATAGACATACTTGTCATCTGCCGCCAAAAGTCCAGGTCCCGAGCCCTTCACTTCACCCCAAACCTTGCGACCTTGCATATCAACAGCAATTGTCGCGCTGCCACCTTCAGCGAAGCCCGCGCCGAGAATCATATAGTCCCCTGCACGCACAACACTCCTAAAAGGCGTATGATCCGCGCCCCAGTCACCCGAAGAGCCTGTCGAGACTGCCCATGGCGGATGCCCTGGGTTGTACCAAAGATGTTCCGCACGCCCTGAGAGTGCCTCGCCAAGGAATTGTGTACGAATTGTGTACTTGCCCGCCTTCACGAGCGTACCCGCGTCATCTAGCGCATCCCAGCGGACGGTAAGCGTCTTTTTACCATCCTTCTCCACGGGCTTATAAAGTTCGGGGTCATCCCCACCAACGAGATTACGGACGCGGCGGCCTTTCTCGTCATCAATAGCGACCGTAAACGCCTTCGCCGTCGCGGGTACTTCAACTTTAAGTTCAATTATTCCTTCAGGTGTTGACGAGTCGGGTATATAACGGCGCTTCTCGGCAGGGCCCTTCTCTACACAAATGACATCACCCCAAACATCTTTCTTCACCCAGAAGAACTCGCGCGAGAGGCAACCAGGTTGCATATTATCGGCGAAGCGGTGCGCGGGCCAGCCCTTACCCTGCGGCGAACCCCACATAAACTCAAAGCCTATCCGGAGCATATCCTTCTTGATAGCCGGTCCCTGCGCTTTTAATGTTGCCCACGGTATCTTCATTTCATGCGAGAAGCCGCGACCATCTGCCGCCTTACGATAGGCGGACTCTATGCCGCGCCCGACGGATGTAATACCCGCGCCCTTAAACATCCAATCACGGACAACCGTAGTAGCGTGCCATTCACCCTTAGTATAATCAATCTCTTCAAAGCCCACGACGGGCGTTGTACCAAGATACGGCCAGCATGTAAGCCAGAACATATTCGTGCCCGAGAGAATGCGTAACTGTTCAGCGTCAGCAACCCAGCCGCGGGTTGGATCTTGCACAGGGTCAACGCGACTATCCAGTGGACGCGGATCGCGCCAATCAAAGAAGAGATAGAGCGCCTCATTATCCCACATCGCGGCGATTTTCACCGAATAAACATCGCGGATAGAGATGTCGCGAAAACAGCGTATCTCGCCCGAGAAGTCCCAGTCAGAGCCGTCGCCATCCACAACCACCTTGCCAGGTGCTTTTACAGCGAGGATCCCCTCATTCTGGGACTGCGTCCCAACCATGTTCTCAGCCCCCCATGCACCCCAAACGAATGCGGCAAGAAGACCGACCAAGGCTAACTTTATGTGCATATTTACTTTTCTTTCTTTTAATTTAAATTAGCGAACCAAAAACATTATACCACGCTGAGGACCCGCGTGCAAGCGCAAAACGAAAGTTCCATACTTACCACCATACGCCGCGTCAAATGCCGTATCCACTTCATTTGTGACAATAGAGAGCGTGCACCCATTAAGCGCGTCAGACGAAATCGAATTCATCAGTGTCGTAAGGCGATCGGATTGTTTTTGGAAATCTGGACCCGACCCACCTCGCGAAATGCGCATAAGGTCGAGGTAGTTCTTTCGTCCACTTTGCGCCCACTTGTTATTAATCGCGAGGTCGAGATCCATCCCTCGCTCTGGAATGGACATCGTAGCTGTGTAGACGACATCAAGATACGGCTTGTCGTCCACCTTGCCTTCTGCAGGGATTATGAACTTTGTATGGAACTCGCTGTCGCTGGCGACATTGATATTATGGATTCTCATATAGCCATTTGTACCGCCGACCTCCAAACGCGCCGCGCCGAAGGCACTGTCCGCGCCACGCGCAGTAATAGCACTCTTAACTTGGAGCGTCGCATTACGGACGCGGCAAATAGCGCCGCCACATTGATTCGTATTGCTATTATTCAAACACAATGCCTGATCTACAACCATAGTAGCCCCATCAAGAACCTCAAGAACATTGTTTGTCGAAGGATATTCAATATTACCCGATGCGTCCGTCTTGTATCTATCACCTCCAAACACGATATTCAACGCGCCATAATAAGTCGCATTTGAGATAATAAGGCGATTATTCGAGCCTGCATTTGCCTGAAAGCCGCCGCCTATATAAGTATAGCTCATATTCGTAACGACAGCGCCCTCCCTAATTAGAACTTCATTATCATTTGCGGGGATATAACCTGCTGTCGCGCCGATGGAAAGACCAACATTAGAGAGCAAAGACATCGTGCTATCAACCGCGCCAATATAAAGCGAAGCCCCATCCGTCACCGTAAGCCGCGTCTGGTAATTTTTGAACGCGGGGGCGTAAGCGCCCTCGCCCACATTTAAAATGCCACTATACATGCTTGGCGTGCGAAGGTCTACCCGAACATCTGCGCCCTCAATGCGCATCTCCGAGTCTCCCTTCGCGCCAAAATAATTCCACGTCGCGCGCGAATCAATTTGTGTGCCGTCTTTGATAACAATCGTGGAGTTCGTAGCCTGAGAGCAGAACGAAGGCGCAATGCCCACAAAACGCGAACGCGCGATCGTCATATTACCCGCGACCCCAATTGTTGAATTCGTCACGAACGCATCTTCAACGACGACCGTGTTATTTGTGCCTGAGAAAGGGAGCGTGCTATCCGCAATCGTAACACCATTCGTAAAATAACCGAAACTAGAGCCAAAAGCTGAAGAAGTATTATCAAATTTAATACTATGCGCGAGCGTATTCTCGCCCGAAAACTCGAAGACGCAATTCTGCCCATAGTCACCGAGACGGAACCAAAAGTTCGAAATTGTTGCACCATCGTAGACGCGAACATTTATATTATCCTGCCGTCCAGCATTGAGATTTAATCCTGGCTGTACAGAAGTTTCAGACGAATCAGTAAGACCTAAGAAAGAAGTCCCCTCGCCATGCACATAAAGCCGCGACCCCCTGTACACATAAGCCCGCCCTAAACGAACTTTGCTACTTGGCGGGGTGCCAAATGAGACTTGCCCTTGGGCGATGTCAAGCGTGGCATTTCCAAGAACCCAATCAGTCCCTACATTCTCGCCACTCAGAAGTAGACTCGTGCCACTAGGAACAGCGAGGCGAAGCGTTGCACCGTTATTGATCTGCCACTGTCCGTAAATATCTATTTCGCCCGCATTCGCCGCGAAAGTAGGCTGGTAAATGACCCCTCCCGCGGCATTGAAATAAAGCTTATCTGTGCTCGCAGGAGAGAAGGTGGCAGATTCCGCAAGCCCCCAACTCACTGGCGAGAGATATTCTCCCGTTAAATTAGAGCTATCCCAAGTATAGTCCGTAGCGAGAGCACGCAGAAAGCAACTGAGTGCCCCTACGGCGATTAGACTAACAATAAGTTTCTGCTTCATGTGAGTTACTCCTTGAATTAGGTTAGAACAAAAATTGAGAAACAATTACACCCAATACACCACAGCAACACTTCGCTGGACGATACGGATAAAAAGAAGTCACTCGCGCGAAGGGAGAACACTCCCACGCGCAAGATAGTCTATAAGCGACTTTAGCTCTTTTCTTACATGGGGGGGGGGGTAATTGATATAGACGCACTAAGCACCTCGCGCCACATACGCGAAGTCCCTAAGCCATTGCTCCTATCAACCCTCTTTACCATCTCTTCTTTCTAAAGCTACCCTTTATCATCTTTTCTTTCTAAAAAAGTAGCCCCAAGAAAACCTAGCACCACTTTATTTGTACTTCTATTATAGCATACTCTTCTTGCCGCGTCAATACCCAATCCCAGAAACCCACCGCGCTTTTACCTCGCGCAGAGTCGCAGAGCCCGCAGAGTTTTTTATAGCCGTGTAGAAATGTAGAGATGTAGAGCTTTCTACAATTCTACAACTCTACACGGCTAAAAACACTCTCTGCGAGCTCAGTGCCTCTGCGCGAGATTTCTTTGCGTCCCTTTGCGTCAAAGTCCTTTGCGTTCTTTGCGTTAAACTCAAGCGCCAAACTTTTTGCCGCGTTTAGCGTAGAGGGCTGTAAGCGTCTTGTAATCGTCGCGGCAGGGACGCTGGGGGGCGATCCAGCCAATATGGCGCATACGCTCCGCCGTGCGTTCCATGGCTTCGGCGACGCCCTCAATGGTCGTGCAGAGGAGGTCCGTGAGGATTTGCCAATGGGCGAGGGCGCTTTCTGCATACGCCGCG
>CAVCAF010000047.1:0-15353 GCA_963600185.1 Azospirillum sp. 51_20
GCCGTAAGACCAAGGCAGGCGATTATCACATTGCCGTTGCCGTAAGCTTCGGGGCGTCCCCAGACGCTCATGCCAGCTCCCACCTCACCAACAACACCCGAGAGCACCGAGACGGCGGAGTCCGTAAGCCCACAGTAGTTGCCCTGTAGCGCGATTACATCATGGGAACGCGAGCCCACAACGCCGATTGCTTCCGTCGACTTCACATCAAAAGGCAGGATGCCATTATTGGAGATAAGGACGATGGACTTTTCCGCCGCCTCTAGCGCGAGGGCACGGTTCTCGGGCGAGGCAACATCTTCTGCGCCGAGATAGTCCCACGGAGTCGAGCCGCGCGGGTCAAGTTGCCCGAGTAAAAGCCGCGCCGTAAGTAGCCGCACGAGGGGCGGGCTCAGTTCTTCGGGCGGGAGCGTCCCATCCTTAAGTGCACCCGCTAAGCAGGCGTAAGTATCTTCCGTACAAAGGTCAAGCCCCGCGGCAATTGCGGCGCGGCACGAAGCGACGCGGTTCGTAATGTAGTGATGTCCCTCGCTGATATCGCGCACGGCTCCCGCGTCACTTACGACATGCCCACGGAAGCCCCACTTGCCGCGCAGGAGATCTGTCAAGAGTCTCTTATTCGCACTGCACGGTACGCCATCCAAAGCATTATAAGCGCTCATCACGCTCTCCACGCGTGCGTCAACCACGAGACGATGAAAAGCAGGCAGGTAATATTCGTTAAGATCCCGCGCCGAAACCTGCGCGTCAAAACCGTGGCGCAGAGCCTCGGGACCCGAATGGACGGCGAAATGCTTCGCGCACGCCACCGCCTTATAATAGTTGGGGTCGTCACCCTGTAAGCCGCGCACATAGGCTGCGCCCATCATGCCCGACAAGTACGGATCCTCCCCGAAGGTTTCCTGTCCGCGTCCCCACCGTGGATCACGGAACATATTAACATTCGGACTCCAAAGCGTCAGCCCTTGGCAAAGTCCGCGGCGATCTTGGGCAGTAAAGAGGTTGTACTTGGCGCGTGCCTCGGTTGAGACGACATCCCCCACCCGCCGCATAAGCCGCGCATCAAATGTCGCGGCAAGTCCAATCGCTTGAGGAAAGACTGTCGCGAGCCCGGCGCGGGCAACGCCATGCAACGCCTCGCTCCACCAATAATAACGCGGAATCCCTAGCCTATCAATTGCGGGAGCGTCCACCATGAGTTGCCCGAGCCGCTCCTCCCCCGTCATCTTCTCAACAAGTTCCGCCGCGCGCTGGGCGCATTCCGTGCGCCGCGCTTCGCTGGGTGCACCCTGAAGCACGGATACCGCCACGACAACTGCCGCGCCACATAAAACTCTTCTTTTCATCTTTAACCTCTTTCTCGCTACCTTTAACCTTTGTTCCGTTAAAGTAGTCCCCAAGAAAGCCCTAGTACCACTCTAACATGGTAGTAGTATACCATATTCCCCTTAGGGACGCAAGTCGGCTCTTAGCCGAGGTAGACCTTTTGAGTCTCTAGTTCGCGGCGCAACTCGGAATACGCGAGATGCCGCGGCAAAATGCCTTTCTTCGCCGCTAATGCCGCGGCAACACCCGCGGCTTGTCCCGAAACGAAGCACGGTGCAATAAGACGGTAGGTATCCACGGTATCGGGTGCACCTAAACAGCGTCCTGCCGCGAGAATATTCTCGCCTTTCTTAGGCAAAAGCGAAAGATAACTGAGCGCCATACCATTATGGGGCCCGCAATTACCGAACCAGCCCACAATCTGAGTCTCATTCTTATGGGCGGCTTCCGCAGCACGGTCAACAATGAGTTCGGACTCCAACAGCCGCGTAGCGCGAGGGCCAATCATTGAGCAACAATTCGCGATATAGACCTCTTCCCAGCCAGGAGTCTTGCGCATTTTGGCGACATGCTCCCACCAAAAACGGCGGTGCAGGACTTCCGCCTTCGAAAGATCGCGCACATTAAGTCCGTCCCCTTGAGGGCCTAGCCGTCCACCCCACCAGGCAGTGCCGTTGCCCTCATTACTGCGCGTTGGCCACGGATACGGCAAGCCGTCATAGGCGAGATCTTTACCTTCAGGCGGACGCTTTGCTGTGACGCGGTCTATATTGCCAAACCGCGCGACGCTTCCTATGCCATGGGTAATTTGGCGATAACCACACCCCGCCGCAAAGAAAATGTCGCCGTCACCCGTGCAATCCACAACTTGCCGCGCGAGGATTGCTTGTGGGCCTTGCTTAGACTGAAAGACAACGCCTAATGTGCGCTCACCGTCTTGGATAACATCAATGCCCGTCGCATGGAAGAATGTCTCGACTTTAGCCTCCTCGCACATCCTATCCATTAAATACTTCGCGCCCTCGGGGTCAATCGTGGGTTGCCAATGGCGACGCGCATTCTTGGGGTCTTCTTGTGTGGAAGCGAGCGCACCCATTTCGCGTGCCCTTAACATAAACTCCTCGCAAATGCCGCGGGTAACAAGATCCCACTCGCTAGGAGACTTTCTAATACTCGTCGCGAGCACAATGAGCACCATACCATTCGTGAAGAGTCCACCCAATGAACCCGCGGACTCTACCAGCGCGACTTTAGCCCCTGCCCTTGCCGCGGAAACTGCCGCGGCAAATCCCGCGGGGCCTCCGCCAACCACAACGACATCCGCCTCATAAAACCGCGGCACTTCCCGCGCGGGCATATAGACCTTACCGTCCTTTAGATAACAGCTAGGGCCGTCTTCTATTGTATGGGGAATCGGGTAAATGCGTTGCCCAAACCACACATTCGCGGGGTCGCCGATGGCTCCTGGGGGCAAGGTCTTATTCGTCGCGATAAACTCATCGCCTACAACGCTTTGGGCAACACCTGCCGCGCTGAGTAGACCTAGTTTCTTGAGGAATTCGCGTTTAGTTAGTTGCATCTTCGTTGCCCTCGCTAAGAATGAGTTTTCGCCTTCGCTAAAAAACTGGTCGGACTGGCGGGGTTCGAACCCGCGACCCCCTCATTAAAAGTGAGATGCTCTACCAGCTGAGCTACAGTCCGACGAAGTTGGGAGATATTATACCATATCTTGGGCTTAAAGTAAACCCAAAACATCATGCATTGTGTAAGCGCCGGGCTTCACGCCCTTCGCCCAAACAAGTGCCGTTAGGGCACCCGCGGCAAAAGCCTCACGACTTTGTGCCTTATGGGTAATTTCTACGCGCTCAACATCGCCCGCGAAGATAACGGTATGGTCGCCAACGACACTGCCGCCGCGCAGGGCATGGACGGCGATTTGGTCGGCAGGGCGCTCCCCCACCTCACCTTCGCGTCCGTAAATCGTGTTCGCCGCGAAGTCTACGCCGCGCCCGACCGCGGCACTTTTCGCGAGCATGAGTGCAGTCCCCGAGGGGGCGTCCTTCTTATGGCGGTGGTGCATTTCGACAACTTCAATATCGTAGCCGCTCCCCAATGCCTTCGCCGCTTTTTGGACGAGATCTAATAAGAGGTTAATGCCGAGCGAGTAGTTGCCACTTTGCACAATCGCGATACGGTCTTTACACGCGTCTACCCGCGCCTGCTCTTCGGGCGTTAGCCCGGTCGTACCAATGATATAAGGGATGCCTTCCGCCGCGGCTTTTTCTACATTACCAGGGACAGCTGTATGATACGAGAAGTCAACTACGCCTTCCGTCCCCGCGGGCCATGTCGCGTCATAACCCGGCGCGACATCCACCTTCGCGACAACTTCTAACCCTCTTTGCGCGGCTAAATCAACAAGCATATGACCCATACGCCCTGCCGCACCTAATACTGCAATTTTCATCTTTTTCTGACCTTTTTAAGAATATAGCGCGATAACTAACGCGCCCAATACAAGAATAAACGCGGCAATTCGCCGCTTGGTTGAAGCCGTGGCGGGGCGTTCCGCATTCGTTTCGGGCTGTAGCCCCCTATCGCGGCGAAGGAGCTTATTGAGTCCCCTTAAGGCGAGCGGCAACCTACCAGGCGGTGTCGCGAGTGCCGCGGCAACAATAAGAAGCGTAAGAACAACTAAGATTCGCGCGAGTTGCATCCGTTTCGGCTCCCCTTAGGTGTAGCGCAAGACCTCGTCCACAGTCGTGTAGCCGTCGAGAATGGCGCGGATGCCATCCTCACGCATTGTGCGCATACCAAGTTCCCGCGCCTTTTCACGGATGATTAGCGTCGGTGCCTTATTGTTCACGAGTTCGCGCAAGGGTCCCGACATGCGCAGGTACTCAAATACGCCCTTACGCCCTTTATAGCCCGTGCCATTGCAGGTCTTACAACCTCTGCCGAAGTAGAAGGGTCTGCCGCCAATTTCTTCGCGCTTCATATCAAGGCGGTCGAGCGTTTCATCATCTGGCTCATACGACTGCTTACAGTCCACACAGCAAGTTCTCACAAGACGCTGACCGAGCACCCCTTCTAGCGTGGACGAGAGCAGATATGGGGCGACATTCATATCCACGAGACGCATAACCGCGCCCGCCGCGTCGTTTGTATGTAGGGTCGAGAAGACGAAGTGACCCGTGAGCGCGGCTTGCACGGCGATTTCAGCCGTCTCAAGGTCACGAATCTCACCAATCATCATGACATCTGGGTCTTGACGCAAGAACGCTCTTAAGACTTTCGCGAAGGTATTGCCCGCTTGGGCATCGATTGGTACCTGTACGATACCGTCCACATTATATTCGACAGGCTCTTCTGCCGTCAGAAGCTTCGTGTCAATCTGGTTAATACGCCGCAAAATCGAATAAAGCGTCGTCGTCTTACCCGAACCCGTAGGACCCGTCACAATAAAGATGCCGTTCGGCTTCTCGACATCCATCGTGATTTGCTCGTAGACATCCTCTGGGAGCCCCACATTTTCCAAGTCAAGCGAAGTAGTCGTCTGGTCGAGAATACGCATAACGACGGACTCGCCATGCGCCGTGGGCAGGCACGAAACACGCAAGTCCACGGGTCGCCCCGCGACAGTTAACGCGATACGCCCATCCTGAGGAATGCGCCGCTCGGCAATGTTCAAGTTCGCGAGAATCTTTACGCGGGAAATAATGGCAGGCGCCATCTTCACATCAGGAGCCTTCATCTCATAAAGGGCCCCGTCCACACGATAACGGATCTTGAAGTCCTTCTCAAACGGCTCAATATGGATATCTGAGGCGTGGTCGACGACTCCTTGGTAAAGGACGAGGTTGACGAAACGGATAATTGCCGAGGAATTCGCCGCGTTTTCCATTGAGGCAATGTCGTTTACATTGCCATTTACGGCGGCTTCATCATCATCTAGCCCCTCGCCTAGGCTCTTAATCATGTCGGCTACGGACTCATTAGCGTCGCCATAATACTGGGCGATACGGTCCATAACATCCTTCTCACGCGCGAAAACGAAGCGGACTTCCTTAGAAAGCGTGAAGAGAATCTCGTCCGAAATGCGTGGGTCGACGAGGTCAAAGGTAGCGAGGGTCACTGAGCTATCATCCGCGGCAACGGGGAAGACATTATACATGCGGGCGGTGGAAGCCTGAATAGATTCCGTCACCTCAGTATCAATCGTCATAGACCCGAGGTCAATCGCCTCAGTATTTTGGTCTGCCGCCATGCACGCGAGCAGGTCATCCTCAGAAATGATGCCCTGGTCAATAACTTGCTGACGGATAGTTTTAGATTCCGTCTTCGCGAGATCCGCTAAATCTTGCGCACCCTGCTCATCAAGGTAGCCGTTATTGATAAGTATTTGTAGAATGGGGTCAATCATAGTTTAGCGTCCCATCTCTTCCTTAAGCTTAGCGACGACGCTATCGGGGTCTTGGCTCTTCGTAATGAGTTCCTCATACGAGATAAGCCCATTGCGGTAGTGGTTCACCAAGCACGCGTCAAGCGTCATCATGCCGAACTTCGCGCCAGTCTGCAAGTCGCTCTTAATCATGTTCGTCTTGTTGTCGCGGATGCGGCTACGGATAGCGTCCGTGGAGGTCATAATTTCGAACGCGGCAATGCGCCCGCAAACCTCCCCATTCTCATCGAGGCGCGGCAAAAGTATCTGTGAAATGACGGCTTGGAGACCCGCGGCGAGCTGGGTGCGAACCTGCGCCTGCTGATTGGTGGGGAAGGCGTCCACAATACGGTCGACCGTCTCGGCGGCACCGGTCGTATGGAGCGTCCCGAAAACGAGGTGTCCTGTTTCCGCGGCAGTAATTGCCGCGCCGATTGTCTCTAGGTCACGCATTTCGCCGACGAGAATGACATCCGGGTCTTGACGCAGGGCGCGGCGGATTGCTTCGGCGAAACTCGGCACATCGTCCCCGACTTCACGCTGGGTAACGAGCGACTTCGCCGAATTATGGTAGAATTCGATAGGGTCTTCAATCGTGATAATGTGCACCGAACGCTCTTGGTTAATAACATCAATCATCGAGGCGAGCGTCGTTGATTTACCAGAGCCCGTAGGACCCGTGACGAGGATGAGTCCGCGCGGCTTATAAAGGAGTTCCTTCACGACGGGCGGCAACCCCAATTGTTCCATCGTCAGCAACTTAGAGGGAATCTGCCGCAGTACCATACCGTAGCGGTGACGCTCCTTGAGAACCGACACACGAAAACGCGTGCCGTCTGGATGGGCGAGGGCGAAGTCTGAGCCACCATTACTCTCAACTTCCGCCATTTGCGCTTCTGTAGCCGCTTCGCGGCATAGGCGCAGGGTATCTTCCTCAGTAAGTTGCTCCTCGGCGATTGGGCAAAGTTCACCATTCGACCGTAAAAGGGGCGGCATATAAGCTCTAATATGCAAATCGCTCGCGCCCTCATCAATTGTCGCCTGCAAAAGTTCCTGTAGCGTGATATCCATTTTATCGATTCCTTTCGCCTAAGATTAGTCCGCGTCGCCCATGGTTACGCGTAAGATTTCTTGTAAACTCGTCATGCCGCTCGCGACCTTAAGCATGCCGTCCTCGCGCAGGGTACGCATACCCATTTCGCGCGCCCTTTCACGCAGAATTGTCGCGGGCGCATGGTCAAAGATAAGGCGCTGGATCGTATCGTCGACCTTAAAGATCTCGAAGATACCCTTACGCCCCTTGTAGCCACTGCGACCACACTTATCGCATCCCGCCCCGCGGTACACATGCTCAGGCATGGTCTTAGAAATCGCGCCGAGCATCTTTAAGTCGCGCTCGCTCGGCGTATATTCCTCACGGCAGTTCTCGCAAATCGCCCGCACAAGTCGCTGCGCCATCGCTGCCCGCAAGGCACTCGCCACCAAGAACGGCTTAACCCCGATATCGAGTAAGCGCGTGACCGCCGAGGGTGCGTCGTTTGTGTGCAATGTCGAGAAGACCAAGTGACCCGTGAGCGCCGCTTCCATCGCGATATCCGCCGTCTCATTATCACGGATTTCGCCGATCATCACGATGTTCGGCGCCTGACGCAAGATAGAACGAAGTGCCGCGGAGAAGTCTAGCCCCACGTCTTTATTAACCTGAACCTGGTTAATACCGCTCATTTGGTATTCGACAGGATCCTCAACGGTAATAATCTTCTTATCAGGCGTGTTGATTTGCCCCAAGCACGCGTACAGCGTCGTCGTCTTACCTGAGCCCGTAGGCCCCGTCACGAGTACGACGCCATCCGGCAACTTAATTAACCGCTCAAAGGTGGTTTGGTCATCCGACAAGAACCCGAGTTGCGGTAACCCGAGCGAAAGGTTGCTCTTATCGAGAATACGCATGACGATGGACTCGCCATGATTCGTCGGCACCGAGCTTACACGAAGGTCGAGATCCTTGCCGTTCACCGTAATCTGGATGCGCCCATCTTGCGGAATACGCTTCTCGGAGATCTTCATCTTCGACATGATCTTAAGGCGCGAGATAATGGCGGACTGTAGCCGCTTCGGGGGCGAGTCCATTTTCCTCAGCGCACCATCAATGCGGTAACGGACGCGGAACTCCTTTTCCATCGGCTCGACATGAATATCCGAAGCCTTCATACGAATCGCGTTCGTAATGATGAGAGTCGCGAGCTTGATAACAGGCGCGTCATCGCCGTTCGCATCCTCGCCCACATCAATCTCATCCCGCGACTGGACATCCGCAGGTTCCTCAGTCGCATAGAGCTTCGCGCGCGCCGTATCCACTTCTTCCCGCGGCGCAACGACAGCCTGCACATCACGTCCGTGTAAGACATACCTTAGCGAATCAATCGCGTCGTAGCCCATCGGGTCGGAGAGCGCGACGGTGACGGACTCCTCATCCGCCACGACTGGCACGATACCATACTTCTTCGCGATTTCCGCGGGGATAATATTGATAATGTCGTGGTTGATCGCCTCGGCATTTACATGGCAATACTTGAGACCGAATTGGTCCGCAAGCGTACCCAGAACTTCGTCCGTGCCGATAACGCCACTAGCAACGAGCGCGTCAAGCGTGGTCTCGTTCTCAGCCTTCATCGACTTACTCGCCGCGTCCACCTGCTCGGGGGTCAAGAACCCTCGTTCAACAAGTAGCTGCACTACATATTCGTCATTACTCGTCATTGTTACAGAAGATTATACCGAAAATTTGCTAAGAATACAAGCCCCTTGTTGCGGAGCGCTTCGGCGGGGTTTTTGCTCAGCATAAAAACGGTCGCTCCTAAGCGTCAGGAAGGTCGCGTCCAAGCCCCAAAACGGGCGCCCCTCGGCACAAACAAGGAAAAGCGTCCCGACGGTTTTGAAAAAGTGTCGGGACGGTTTTATAAAAGCGTCGGGACGGTTTTTCAAAAGTGTCGGGACGCTTTTCCTTACTTCCGCTTAGACGCGACCTTGTTTCTACTGGAAGGTGCCCTTCTTCTTACTGGGAGGCGACCGTTTTGCTAAGGCTCTCTTACCTTAAACTAGGCGCAGGAGGACGGCGACATTGCTTCCGCCAAAGGCGAATGAATTAGAAAGTGCCGCGTGAATAGGGCGCGTATCCCCTACTCGCGCCACTTCAAAGGGTGCGAGAGCCGTATCAACCCGCTCCACCCTATGCGGCGGGATAGGCGCGAGTCCCTTTAGCGCGAGCCAACAGAGTGCCGCTTCAATTGCCCCCGCAGCACCAAGTGCGTGCCCCGTCAAAGGTTTCGTGGACGAACAGCAAATCTTCTCACCGAAGACGCGCCGCACCGCGGCACATTCCATCGCGTCATTATATGTTGTGCCCGTACCATGTAAGTTGAGGTAATCTACTTCCTCAGGCTTCATCCCTGCCGCGGAAAGTGCCGCGCGCATAGCCTGTTCGGCTCCATTGCCCTCAGGATCGGGTGCGGTTAAGTGGTACGCGTCCGAACTCTCGCCTACTCCCGCGAGTGCCACACCCGAAGTGCCGCGCTGAAGAATAAAAAGTGCCGCGCCCTCGCCAAGGTTGATTCCGTCCCTATCGGGAGCTAACGGACGCGTTAAGCTGGGCGAGACTGCCTCCAGCGCATTGAATCCGTTGACGACGACGCGCGTAAAAGCGTCCGCCCCACCCACGATAACCGCGTCGCAGACATCCTCCTCTAATAACCGCCGCGCGGACGCGAAGACTTTTCCGCTCGAGGAGCAGGCGGTAGAAACGACCCACGCGGGGCCCGCCGCGCCTACGCTTTTAGCAACATACTCGGCTGGATACGCCATATCAATTGTGTCGGGATCAGTCGTAAACTCTTCCATCGTCGAGTTGCTCGTCCCTAAGACAACCCCAAGGCGTTCGGCAGGGACAACCTTCTTTAAAGCGGCGAGGGGTTCGGCGAGTTGCTCAAGCGCGGCATCTAAAAGTGCCGCGACGCGCGGCTTACCTGTCGTATTAAGCACCCCTTCCAGCCCCGAAACGCCGCGGACGAATCCAAAGCGAGTCGCGTCCCCCTCAGGGAGCACTCCCTCAAGCGGGACTAGCCCCGAGGTGTCGCCCATTGCGAGTGCCTTCGCCGTCGCCGTAAGTCCATTGCCGAGTGCCGAAACGAGGGCGAGATCCGTTAGAATAAAGTTACTCATGTAGGATTGTTCCATTGAAAGACTTGGTCGGGATACTTCGCCGCTACCGCATAAAGTGCCGCGGCATAGGCGGCGGTTAATTCCTCTAGTGTAGAGGTCGGGAGTCGCCGAATAATCGCCTTGTAGCTGAGTCCACCTTCCGCAACACACGCGACAAAGTAAACCGGATGCTCAAGGGCGCGTGCAAAACGGAAGGCCCCCGCGGGCAACTCAACCTCGCCCGCCCCATACGGCACTTTCACCGTGCGCCCAAAGCCGCGGTCGCCCGCCATGACAAGGCATTCGCCGCGGTCTAGTGCGTCCCCCGCGAGAAACACAGTCTCGGGACCAAACGCGGAAATCGGATGTATCACCACGCGCTCGCGTTTGGCGTGGCGCAGGTAGAAGGCATTAAATACGCCCGTACGATTAAACTCCATCCACGCATGAAATGTTGGTCTATGCTCACCCAACGCCGCGAGCACCTCAATCGTTCCGACATGAGAGGAAAGCACAAACACACCCTTCTTGTCGGCGACAGTCGCGAGGAACTCCTCACCATCTTTCTCGCCGTCTAACTTCACGTACGGCAACTCCCGCCCTTGCGCCATAACAACGAGTTTATCCGCGAGGGAACAAGTAAAATAAAATACCTTCTTTAAACTCGGCGAACGCTTACGCACAGCAGGGGAAAATGCCCAAACGCATACCCCCACCGCCTTCGCGAAGAAATGGAGCGCCCTAAGTCCCAATAAACGATAAAGAAACCAAAGGACTTCTAGCCCCAAGGGGGAAGCGCCGCGCTCCGTTTTCTCGTCCGTTCCCCGCTTCATAGATTCCGTAGCCGCCCAAGTGCCGCGGTCAGTAACTCTATTGACTTCTCGCCCGGACGCGTCTCAAGTTTACTATTAAGGTCAAGAATATCCGCGCCTGTCTTCGCCGCGTCCACAATGTTCTCTTCGCCTATCCCACCAGCCAAAACGACACGACATCCGCCGCGCTTAAGTTCCGCAACCCGCGTCCAGTCCGCGACTTGTCCCGTGCCACCAGTTTGGGTGCCGCGCCTTCCGTCTATAAGAAGAGCGTCCGCACCCATTGTTTCAGGGGGAGTCGCCCCATTATCTAAAAGCCAAACTTCGTAGCCGCACGCCTTAAGTTCCGCAATATCTGCCGCGCCATATGAGCCATGTAATTGGACAACATCAAGCCCCACTTCTTTCGCGGTCGCCTTAATTTCACTTAGGGTAGCTGTCGTAAAAACACCAACCTTCTTCACCGTCCGCGGCAGTTGCGCCGTAATCTTCGCCGCGGCACTAGGCAGAATATAGCGCACGCTCTTAGGCGCGAAAATAAAGCCGAGGTACTCTACCCCCAACCGCACCGCTTCTTGGGCGAACGCGGCACTTCTCACGCCGCACACTTTAATTGCACAATTCATACGACTCAAGGCTCTTCAACTTAGACTCTTAGGCTCAATCCTCTTAAAAAGAAGGGCGCGGCGAACACCGCCGCGCCCCCTCTTCAATTATGAAGCAAAGGAGGCTTATTTCACCTTCTTGTACCCATAAACAGCCTTCGAACCGAGCTCTTCCTCAATGCGGAGGAGCTGGTTGTACTTCGCGATACGATCCGTACGGCTCATAGAACCAGTCTTGATCTGTCCAGAGTTGGTCGCAACCGCGATATCGGCAATCGTCGTATCTTCCGTCTCGCCCGAACGGTGCGAGGTGACCGAAGTATAACCCGCGCGGTGAGCCATCTCAATCGCGTCGAGCGTCTCAGAGAGGCTACCAATCTGGTTGACTTTAATGAGAATCGAGTTCGCCGCGCCGAGCTTAATGCCCTTAGCGAGATACTTGACATTCGTCACGAAGAGGTCGTCGCCGACGAGCTGGCACTTACCGCCAACTTCCTTCGTGAGCTTCACCCAGCCATCCCAGTCGCCTTCAGCCATGCCGTCCTCGATCGAGTCGATCGGGTACTTAGCAATGAGGCTCTCGAGATACTTAACCTGCTCGTCGCTCGTACGAATAGCACCCTTCTTGCCTTCCTTCCAGGTGTAGTCATACTTGCCGTTCTTGTAGAACTCGCTCGACGCGCAGTCCATCGCGATCGTGATATCCTTGCCAGGCTTATAACCCGCCTTCTTAATCGCGGCGATGATGCAGTCAAGCGCATCCTCAATGCCGTCAAGCGCAGGCGCGAAACCGCCTTCGTCACCAACAGCCGTCGAGAGTCCACGCGCCTTCAAAACCTTCTTGAGGTTATGGAACGTTTCCGCGCCCATGCGGAGCGCTTCCTTGAAGCTCTTAGCGCCAACAGGGCGAATCATGAACTCCTGGAACGCGATCGGGGCATCAGAGTGCGCACCACCGTTGATGATGTTCATCATCGGCACAGGCAACACGAATGTATTGCATCCGCCAATGTAGCGATAGAGCGGCATACCAAGCTCATTCGCCGCCGCCTTCGCGACCGCGAGCGAAACGCCGAGAATAGCGTTCGCGCCGAGTTTGGACTTCGTAGGCGTACCATCAAGCTTAAGCATCATCGCGTCAATGCCGCGCTGATCGCTCGCGTCCATACCGATAAGCTTAGGGGCGATAATCTTGTTGACATTCGCCACAGCCTTCTGCACGCCCTTGCCGAGGTAACGCTTCGGGTCGCCATCGCGAAGCTCAAGGGCTTCGTTCTCGCCCGTAGACGCACCGCTCGGGACGGCGGCACGCCCTAGCGTACCGCACTCGAGGATAACGTCGACTTCAACAGTCGGGTTGCCGCGCGAATCAATAATCTCACGCGCCTTGACTTCTTGAATAATCATAGTATTCTAGTTTCCTTTCAACGAAATTACTTCTTGAGCGCCGCGGTGACATCCGACAAAACTTGACGGAGAGCCTTCGGGACGCGGTGCGCCGTCGTCGAACGGACCTTGGAGTCCTTCGAGGGCTTCGCATCGTACTCATCGTAGCTCGCGCCGATCGTCTCAATTTCCTTCTTCCAGCCCGCCTTGTCAACCTTGAGGATTTCCTCGAGGTCAGCCTTGACGACATGGAACTTCGCCTTAAGATCGTTATTGGCGAGGTCAATATCCTTCGCGAACGGCAAGTTACCAATCGCGGTCTCATTCGCCTTAACCGTGCCCTCAATGCGCTGGCAGATCCACTTCAAGACGCGGCTGTTGTCGCCAAAGCCAGGCCACATGAAGCGTCCGTCATCGCCTTTACGGAACCAGTTAACGAAGTAGATCTTCGGGAGCTTCGTCGCGTCAGCCGAGGTGCGCTCCATCTCGAGCCAGTGCTGGAAGTAGTCCGCGACATTGTAGCCGAAGAACGGGAGCATCGCCATCGGGTCGCGGCGAACCTGACCAATCTGATCAGAAATAACAGCCGCCGTAACTTCAGAACCCGCCGCGGAACCCATGAACACGCCATGAGTCCAGCTCTTCGCTTCGTTCACGAGAGGAATTGTCGAGGGACGGCGACCACCGAAGAGGATCGCGTCAATCGGCACGCCCGTGGGCTTATTATTGAACTTACCGTTGAAACCAGCCTTATCGAGGACAGGGCAGTTCTCAGCAGGTGCCGTGAAGCGGCTGTTCTTGTGCGCCGCGACATAGCCCGCCGCCTTGATTTCCGCCTTCGTCATACCCGGCTTCGGGCCCATGCGGTAGGGATCGTCCTTGCAAACATAGCAGGGCTGACCCTTCCAGTCCACGCCTTCCTTCGGGGCCTTGATGCCCATATCTTCCCACCAAATATCGCCGTCAGGTGTAAGGACGACATTCGTGAAGATCGTGCCCTTCTTGCAGCTCTTAAGCGCGTTCGGGTTGGAGTCCATCGACGTACCCGGCGCAACACCAAAGAAGCCATTCTCAGGGTTAATCGCGTAGAGACGACCATCATCACCTGGCTTGAGCCACGCGATATCGTCGCCAATCGTCTGAAGCTTCCAGCCCGGGAGCTTCGGGAGCATCATCGCGAGGTTGGTCTTACCGCACGCAGACGGAAACGCCGCGGTGAGGTGGTACTGCTTCTTCTCAGGGCTCGTGAGCGTAAGAATAAGCATGTGCTCAGCCATCCAGCCCTCATCCTTCGCGATCTTCGAGGCGATACGCAGCGCGAAGCACTTCTTACCGAGAAGCGCGTTCCCGCCGTAGCCCGAACCAAACGACCAAATCTGACGCTCTTCAGGGAATTGCGTGATGAACTTATCTTCAATCTTCTTCGCGCACGGCCAAGCGACATCCTTCTCGCCCTTCTTGAGCGGCGCACCGACGGAATGGATGCACGGGATGAAATCGCCGTCCTTACCGAGGTGAGCCATAACCGCGTCACCCGTACGGGTCATAATGTTCATGTTAACGACCACATACGGCGAGTCGGTAACTTCAATACCGTATTGCGTAATCGGGTTGCCAATCGGACCCATCGCGAACGGGATCACATACATCGTGCGACCCTTCATGCAACCCTTGTAGCTCTTGAGCATGAGCGCTTTCATTGCCTCAGGCTCCATCCAGTGGTTCGTCGGACCCGCGTCAATTTCCTTCTTCGAGCAGATGAATGTACGACCCTCAACACGGGCGACATCGCTCTCATGAGAACGCGCGAGGTAGCAACCTGGACGCTTCTTTTGGTTCAGCTTAACGAACTGACCATTCTTGACCATCATTTCACAGATAGCCGTGTGCTCAGCCTTTGTGCCCTTCACGACGACAATCTTGTCGGGCGTGCAGACCTTGTTCCACTTATCGACCCAGTCGAACACTTTCGCGTTCGCGAATTTAGGCGTCTTAGCCATTTTAGTACTCCTTAGAATTTGCCCGCCGAAGCGAGCGTTCGTTAGAAAAACTCCGTTATTTGCGTATAATTATACCAAATTATTCGCCCATAGGGAATAGGAAATCTTAACTTTCTCTTCCGCGGCACTTTGCCATGTCGAAAAGCGTGCCGCGGGCGAAGCGTTTCCGCTTCGCAACCTAACCTCACGGACCTACTGTGCACCTGCCGCGACACATCCGAGGGGGCGTTAGGTTGCGGAGCGGAAACGCTCCGCGTAAGGCACCCATTAGCCTTTTTGGGCGCGGCGGGCATAGAGTGCCGTGCGTTGGCTATAAGCGGTCTTGAGGTCGCGTAAGAAGCCGGCTGTCGTTTTCGTTACCCAGTGGTCGTGCTCATCCCAATAGCCAAGTGAGACTTCTTTGCCCGCCGAGCGCCATTTCGCGAGGAATGAGTCCACTTTCGCGGCAATGACCGCGTCACGGAACTGTTCATCGCCGCTTAGCGTGCGTAGAAACCCGAGGGCGGACTCTGCATACGCGGCACATTCCAGGGCGAGGGACTCCGCCTCGCGCTCACTGGGTCCGTTTGGCTTCGCGGCGAAGCCT
>CAVCAF010000048.1:0-9768 GCA_963600185.1 Azospirillum sp. 51_20
GCGCGGCTCTGCGGGTCTTCAAATCGCAAGTGGAAATAATAATGCTGTTATAGAGAATTGCTCAATTGTGTCTAATGTTGTGCAAGGTGCAATTACAACGGCGGCAGGTGTTTGGAGTGATCATTCTTATGATGTGACATTCCGAAACTGTGTAATTGCGGGAAACTGGCAAACTGCCTCAAATGCTTTTTCAAGTGCGACATTAAATGAGAGAACAAAGGTATATAATTGTGTAGCGGATGTTGAACCAAACCGCACATCTGGATTTACCCTTGGTGATAAGGCGAAGATGTTTAAGGACTTTGAAGGTGGGGACTTTACGCCTGTTGCGGGTGAAGTGCTCGCGAATAAGGGAACGACCCCGACTTATACCTGCGCGGTGGATCTCGCGGGGAATAAGCGTATCTTTGGTAAGGCGATTGATATTGGTTGCTACGAAGTGCAACGGCTCCCGGGCTTCCTATTGATGGTGCGTTAAGCGGAAAGGGCTATTTCTCGTGCTGAGTTTAGTTTTAGCGGCCACGGCAGTCACGGTCCTCCCTCTTGATAACTTTGTGCCTGTTTATAAGGCGCGGGCGACTTTTGAGTCTCCAAACGCGGTGCATCTCGAATTGCCGAGTGCGGAATGGGGTTCGGGGCTTAAATGGGAGCCGAATCCTGCCGCGGACTTCTCATCCGCACGCTATCTCGCGGTGGATGTAGAGAACCTCTCCAAAACGCGGCAGGCACGGCTGACGCTCCATGTCTCGGCGGGTGCCGCGGCGGGAGATTCCGCTGATCATGCCGTCGCCATCGCGAAGAAGGATCGCTCAGTTAATACGGGCATTGGACTTAATCCGGGCGAAAAAGGCACCATGCGCCTACTTTTGACCCATCCCGAGGTCTACGGTGCCCCTCCAGATGCGCGCGGACCCTACACAATCGATACGCGGCACATTACAAGCGTCCATCTCATGATGCAGTGGCCCTATGAAGATGAAGTGGAAGGGCTCGCCGACTTGCGCATTTCTAACCTGCGCCTTGAGGGCACCCCTGAGACGGATCGCTTTGTGCCCCCCGCCCAGTATTTGCCTTTTGTCGATAAGTACGGACAATTTAAGCACGCGGAATGGAAGGCGAAAGTCCATTCGGATGAGGATCTTGTGAAAGATCTCGCGCGTGAAACAAAGTTCCTAAAGCCTGCGCCGCGTGCGTGGGATAAGTTTGGTGGCTGGAAGGATGGTCCCCAACTTGCCGCGACGGGGAACTTCCGCACCGAGAAAGTGGACGGCAAATGGTGGCTCGTCACCCCCGAGGGGCACTTGTTCTTCTCGGTGGGACTTGATGTGACGCGCACCATGACGGACATCACCAATGGCGCGAAGCATCCGAATTGGTATGAAGGGGAAGTGCCCGCGGACGGCAAACTGCCGTTTACGGAGTGGAACCTCCAAAAAAAGTTTGGCAAAGAGGATTACCAAGCCGATTATTATGCTTTCGTCCTCAAGCGGTTTAATTCGTGGGGACTTAACACAATCGGTAACTGGAGTGCGCCAGAACTATTAAAAACCTCTAAAAAGCCCTATGTGGTCAGTGTTTTGGAGCGTGCGCAGGGTGTCCGTCGCCATAAGAAGTTCCATATTTACGAATTGGACGATCCGCTTTTTGAGGAGCGGATGCGTTTCGCGATTCGCCAAAAGTTTGCGACGGATGAGACACTTCAGCACGCGGCAAAGGATCCGATGTGCATAGGTTTCTTTATCGACAATGAGCTCCAGTTCCAGAAATGGATTCCTGAGATGGGCGAGACCTACGCTGAACCGTATGTGGAGACTTACTTTAAACTCTGCCGCGAAGAATTGGAGAAAGCCGCACCTGGCAAACTTTATCTGGGTTCACGGTTCGTAGGCTTTCGGCAAGCGGGCATACTCTGGCGCGCCGCGGCAAAATATTGTGATGTGATTACGGTTAATGCCTACGCGAATTCGGTCTATAATCTCTCGGAAAAGATGTTTGGCGCGGGAGCCGAGAAGCCACTCCTCGTTGGGGAGTTCCATTTTGGTGTCTATGACCGCGGCATGTTTAAGCCTGGACTCGCACCCGTTTGGAGCCAGAAGGAACGCGCCCGCAGTTATACACGCTTTGTGGAAGGGTGCCTGCAACATCCGCTCATTGTCGGTTGCCACTGGTTCCAGTACCGCGACCAACCTCTGCTCGGACGCGGCGATGGTGAGGCCTATGAGATTGGGTTCGTGGATGTCGTAGACCGTCCGTATGCTGAACTTTGCCGCGCGGCACGCAAGATTGGCGAGACGATGTACGAAAAGCGTGCGAAAGGCGTTTGGTGAGTACGGCTTTTATGGTCTTGGGTGCGCTGACGCTCGCAACTGCCGCGGGGAAGCTCCCAGTAGAAAGTGCGCACCCGCGCCTGGTCGCCTATGAATTGCGTGACCAGACCGACAACCACGACGAACTCGTCTTTAAGCGTGAGTGGCTACTCTCTTCTATAGAGGAGGACTTTGCGCTCACGGCGAATGTTATTGCAGTTGAGGATACCCTAACCCAATCGGGCGCGGTACTTTTGCGCCTCGCGCCCTTGCCCCACGCGCGAACAACCCAAGAACCCGACCTTCGCATAACCCGAACCGAGACGGGATTCGACTTTGAAGTTGTCTCAAATGGCTATCCCTATGTCATCGTGCCATACGCGGGCGGGGACTTAGGACGCACCCGCGCCCTCCATGCCGTCCAGCGACAGATACGCCCTTATAAGGTAGGGCGGGACGGACTCTTCCTTTCCAATACTTGGGGCGGTGGCTTTCGCGATGAGCATGTTAACGAAGAGTTCCTCCTAAAGGAGATAGACGCCGCGGCGAAGTTGGGCGTGGAAGTCGTCCAAATTGATGACGGCTGGCAGAAGGGACGCAGTATGAACTCCGTCCTTTCTAATGGTGCGGGGGTATGGAGTGGCTATTGGGCAGTGGATGCACGCTTTTGGGATCCGGATCCCGTGCGCTTCCCGCGGGGCTTTGCGCCGCTCCTAACCGCGGCAAATGCGCGGGGACTTCGGCTTGGACTTTGGTATGGACCCGACTCTTCTGCGGACGCGGCGCATTGGGGACGCGACGCGGGGCGACTCCTCGCCTACTTTAAGGAAGGGATCGCCTACTTTAAGATTGACTCGATGAAGTCCACAAGCGCCCTCGCCTTAGCGCGGCAACGCAAGCTTTTTGATACGCTCCTTCAGCGTTCCCAAGGCGAGATTGTCATTGATCTAGATGTGACGGCGGAGATTCGTCCAGGCTACTTTGGGTTGATGGACGCGGGGACAATCTTCGTAGAGAACCGCTATCCGACGCGCCATCGTTATTGGCCGCACCATACGCTCCGCAACCTCTGGGCGCTGAGTGAGGTGATAGACCCAGCGCGGCTACGCATGGAGCTCGCCAATCCCGACGCGGGCGCGGCACTTTACACGGGCGACCCTCTCGCGCCAAGCCTTTATAAGATGGATACGCTCTTCGCGAGTGTCATGCTCTCGTCTCCACTCGGATGGTTTGAGAATACGGCACTGAGTGCCGCGCGGGCGGCGGAGTTATCCCCAATTGTGCGGACATGGAAGGCGCATCGCGCGGCACTTCATACGGGCGCGACTTTCCCCATTGGCGCGAAACCCGATGGTGTCGCGTGGACGGGCTTTGTAATCCGTACTGCCGATAGCGCGGCACTTTATGTCCTCCTCTTTAGGGAACTTAATGAGAAGGCGACTTATACGCTTGATTTAACGCCCTATCTGCCGCGGGGTAGCGAACTTGCCGCGGGTGAGACCCTTGGCGGACGCGGCACTTCAAGGCTTGATAACGCGCTCTTAAGCGTAACAATCCCCTCCCCCCTAGACTTTCTTTGGGTGCGCCTCCCTTTAAAAGGTAGCGCCGCCAAGTAAGAAGTTAGTCTTCCCCCAGCCTCAAAACGGTCGCGGCAAAGTAGAAACAAGGTCGCGTTCCAGTAGGATTAAGGAAAAGTGTCCCGACACTTTTCAAAAACCGTCCCGACACTTTTATAAAACCGTCGGGACGCTTTTTCAAAACCGTCCCGACACTTTTCCTTCCTTCTACTGAGACGCGACCGTTTTGAGGCTGAGCGGCGACCGTTTTCGCGCTTACAGGCGACCGTTTTTACGCTTAGAGTCGCACTTTTTCTTACTGGGAGCGGAAAGTATAACAAATGGGGACGAAATTATGGTATAATAAAGCAGTAATTTCCTATTAGGAGTATACAATGATTTTGTTGCTTGGTTCCGAGGCTTATTCGCCTTTTAGATTGGACGCTTTGAAGGATGCAATTGCGAAACTCGACCCGAAACTTGGGCCTCTCGCGATTGACGCCCGCTGGGTGTATGCACTGGAACTTACACGCGCGGCATTTGATGCGGAGGAACTTAAGCGCGCGGCGATTTTGTTGAATGCCGAGGGCGACTGCGACGAGGCGGACTTCTTTGTTACGCCGCGCAAGGGCACGATTTCCCCTTGGAGTTCGAAGGCGACGGATATCTTTCGTAACTGCGGACTTAAGAGTATCTTGCGCGTAGAGCGTGGCATCCGTTTTAAGGTGAGTTATCTTGCGCCGAAGCCGTGGGCATCGCCCAAAGATTTATGTGCATCGCCCGCCCTCGCGGCACTTTATGATAAGATGACCGAAGGGGTCTACACCGATCTCTCGGATCTCTTTGAAGAAGGCGAACCGCGTCCTGGGCGGACTTATGATGTGCTCGCGAAAGGCGTGGAAGCGATTCGCGCGGCGAATGAGGAGCTGGGGCTCGCGATCTCCGAGCCTGAGATGGAGTATCTCGCGAAGAGTTTTGCCGCGGCGGGGCGCAACCCGACCGATACGGAGCTCGTCATGTTTGGGCAGGTCAACTCCGAACACTGCCGCCACAAGATCTTCGGCGCGGAGTTCATTATTGACGGCAAGAAGCAAAAAGAGTCCCTCTTTGGGATGATTAAGAACACCCACAAGAAGCGTCCCCAAGACACCCTCTCGGCGTATTCGGATAATTCGGCAGTGGTGAAGGGCTTCCCAACGGATGTTTTCGCGATTAACCCGAAGACCCACGCCTACGCGTTTAAGAAGGATGATGTCGACCAGCTCATGAAGGTTGAGACTCACAATCATCCGACAGCGATCTCGCCGTATCCGGGTGCCGCGACAGGCGTGGGCGGCGAGATTCGTGATGAGGCAGCGACGGGCACGGGTTCACGCACAGTCGCGGGCATTTGTGGTTTCATGGTCTCGAACTTGCATATCCCCGGCTCGCCTCAACCGTGGGAGCGCGTCTTCGCGGACTTCCCCAAGCGTCTTGCCTCGCCCCTCCAAATTATGACCGAGGGACCCTTAGGCGGCGCGGCATTTGGTAACGAGTTTGGGCGCCCGCAACTTTGCGGGTTCTTCCGCACCTACGAAGGCGAAGTCGCGGGTGAATTGCGCGGCTATCATAAGCCGATTATGCTCGCGGGCGGCATGGGGGTTATTCGTCATTCGCAAGTCTTGAAGCAAGAAGTTAAGGTCGGGGCGCTCATTGTGCAAATCGGGGGCCCCGCGATGCGCATTGGGCTTGGCGGCGGCGCGGCCTCCTCTATGATGACGGGCACGAACTCAGAAGCCCTCGACTTCAATTCCGTCCAGCGCGGCAATGCCGAAATGCAACGGCGCTGCCAGGGCGTAATTGACGCGTGCGCGGCACTTGGTAAGGCGAACCCCATCTACTCCATCCATGATATTGGCGCGGGCGGACTCTCGAACGGATGCCCTGAGCTCGTGGAAAAAACAGGCGGCAAGTTTGAGCTCCGTGCCGTCCATAATGAAGAGAAGTCTATGAGCCCGATGGAGATTTGGTGTTGCGAGGCGCAGGAGCGGTATGTGCTCGCCCTGAAGCCCGCGGCAAAGGCGTTTTTCGAGGAACTTTGTGCTAGAGAGCGTTGCCCGGTCGCCTTTATTGGCGTTGCTACGGGGGATGGGCGACTCGTCCTTGAGGATGAGCACTTCAAGGATAACCCCATTGATATGGATATTAAGGTTCTCCTCGGCAAACCGCCGCGGATGGTGCGCAATGTGAAGCATAGAAAGGTGCGCCACGAGAGCCTTAACTTCGCGGATGTTAAACCGATGGATGCCTTCAAGCGCATTCTGCACCTGCCGACTGTCGCGGATAAAACCTTTTTAATTACCATTACCGACCGCTCCGTCACCGGGCGCGTCGCCCGCGATCAGATGGTGGGCAAATACCAGTTGCCTGTCGCGGACTGTGCTGTGACGACGATGGGTTATAAGACTTACGAGGGGCAGGCAATGTCCACAGGTGAGCGTACCCCCGTCGCCTTACTAGATGGACCCGCCTCGGGACGGCTCGCGATTGCGGAGTCCCTCACCAATCTCGCCGCGGCAGATGTGGGCTCGATTGGCGCGGTGCGCCTCTCGGCGAACTGGATGGCACCCTGTGGCGAACCGGGAGAGGACGCGATTCTTTATGATACGGTGAAGGCAGTCGGCTTAGACTTCTGTCCGAAACTCGGGGTCTCCATCCCCGTCGGCAAGGACTCGTGCTCTATGCACACGACATGGACGGACTCCGCGGGTAAGCAACAAAAGCAAGTCGCGCCACTTTCGCTCGTCGTCTCGGCATTTGCGCCCGTGGGGGATGTTCGCCTTACGCTTACCCCCGACCTTAAGCCCGACCCCGAAGGCGAGGCGACCTACCTCGTTTTCGTTGACCTCTCCAATGGTGAAGCCCCACTTGGGGCAACGGCGCTCGCCCAAGTCTATGGGCAACTCGGCAACAACCACGCCGATGTGGACGCGGCACTTCTCAAGCGGTTCTTTAACGCCATGCAGGAGATTGTTAAGGGACGCCTCGCGCTCGCCTACCATGATCGTAGTGACGGAGGACTCGCCGTCACCCTCGCGGAAATGGCAATTGCGGGTGGCCGCGGCATTGTCGCGAAGTTGCCCGAGGGGGACGCCTTAGAAGCCCTCTTTAATGAACAGCCGGGCGCGGTTTTGCAGGTCAGCGAAAAGAACCTGGATGCCGTCCTTAAGATCTTTCATAAGGCCCGTGTGAGCGCGGCACTTGTGGGCGGTGTTTCAAGGGGACGGCGTGCGTTCGAGATTTTTGTTGGGGCGCGCCAAGCAATTGATACCGACCTTACTTGGATTCGCCGCGCGTGGAGTGAGACGACTTATCGTATGCAGGCTTTGCGCGATAACCCCGTTACGGCGCGCGAGGAATATGATAATGGGCTAGATGAAACTGACCCCGGTCTATCTTTCCATTTAACTTATGACCCTGATGAGAAAGTCGTTACCCCCAAGGCGAAAGGCGCAAAGCCGCGGATCGCGATTTTGCGTGAGCAGGGCGTGAATGGTCATATCGAAATGGCGGCGGCATTTGCCCTCGCTGGATTCGACGCCGTGGATGTGCATATGTCAGACCTTATCGCGGGGCGCGTCGATTTAGCCGACTTTAATGGACTTGTCGCGTGCGGCGGGTTCAGTTATGGCGATGTTTTGGGTGCGGGCTCGGGCTGGGCACGCTCCATCCTCTTTAATCCGCGGCTGAAGGCGATGTTTAAGACCTTCTTTGCGCGTAAGGATACTTTCTCGCTCGGTGTTTGCAACGGCTGCCAGATGCTTTCGCAACTTAAGGATATCATCCCGGGTGCGGAAGGGTGGCCGCGTTTCGTACGGAACATTTCCGAGCAGTTCGAGGCACGCTACGCCACAATCGAAATTGAGCCATCGCCTTCCATCTTCTTTAAGGGTATGGCGGGTTCACGCTTGCCGATTGCCGTTGCCCATGGCGAGGGACGCGTTTGGACGGCGGGCGAGGTGCCGACGATTTGTGCCGCGCACTATGTTGACGGACGCGGCAAGGCTACGACGCGCTACCCCTACAACCCCAATGGCTCTATTGGCGGGCAAACCGCGTTCACCTCAAAAGATGGACGCGCCACAATTATGATGCCCCACCCCGAGCGCGGCTTTAGAGCCTGCCAGCTAAGTTATAATCCAGGCGTTTTCAAGGTCAACGGACCTTGGATGCGGATGTTCCGCAACGCCTATAACTTCGCGATGAGCGTTAAAAAGTAAGATTTCAACAAAATTAGGAGAGTTAAGAATATGAACGAGATTCCGTATAAGACTTATTTGAACGAAAATGAGTTGCCGACCGCGTGGTATAATATGCGTGCGGATATGAAGCAGAAGCCTGCGCCGATGCTCGACCCCGCGACACATGCGCCCGTAACCGCTGAGCAACTCGAGAAGATTTTCTGCAAGGAAAGCGTCCGTCAGGAGCTGGACGACAAGACGGCGTTCTTCCCGATTCCTGAGGAAGTCCTTAAGTTCTATAAGATGTATCGTCCTTCGCCGCTCATTCGTGCCTATTTCTTGGAGAAGGCGCTCGGTACCCCCGCGAAGATCTACTATAAGTTTGAGGGCAACAATACTTCGGGCTCCCATAAACTTAATAGCGCCATTGCCCAAGCCTACTACGCCAAGGCGCAGGGTATTACGGATGTCACGACTGAGACGGGCGCGGGGCAGTGGGGTACGGCGCTTTCTATGGCGAGTGCCTTCTTTGGACTTAATTGCCATGTCTATATGGTGAAGTGCTCGTACGAGCAAAAGCCTTTCCGCCGCGAAGTTATGCGCACTTATGGCGCGGATGTCACGCCATCCCCCTCGATGTTGACCGAAATTGGTCGCAAGATTAACGCGGAGCACCCCGGCACTACGGGCTCGCTCGGGTGTGCTATTTCTGAGGCGGTTGAGGCGGCAGTTACCTTGCCGAATGCGCGGTACTTGCTCGGGAGCGTCCTTAACCAGGTTTGCTTGCACCAGTCCATTATCGGACTTGAAACGAAGACTGCCCTCGATAAACTCGGCGTTAAGCCCGATGTCATTATTGGGTGCGCGGGCGGCGGCTCTAACCTCGCGGGTCTTATTGCGCCGTTCATGGGCGAAAAACTCCGCGGCGAAACCGATTATCGTTTCGTGGCGGTTGAGCCCGCGAGCTGTCCTTCCTTTACCCGCGGACGTTTCGCGTATGATTATTGCGATACGGGGCGTGTTTGCCCCTTGCAGAAGATGTACACGCTCGGGAGCGGCTTTATCCCCTCGGCGAACCATGCGGGCGGACTTCGCTACCATGGTATGAGCGCGACACTTTCTGAACTCTATAACCAGAAACTCCTCGAGGCGGTCAGCTACGAGCAGACGAAGGTTTTTGAGGCGGCGACTTACTTTGCGCGTGTTGAGGGTACGCTCCCCGCGCCAGAATCGTCCCACGCAATCCGCGCGGCAATTGATGAGGCGCTTCGTTGCAAGGAGTCGGGCAAGGCGGAAACCATCGTCTTTGGTCTTACGGGTACGGGCTACTTCGATATGTACGCCTACGCCGCGTATAATGACCATACGATGACGGACTACATTCCGACCGAGGCAGATCTCGCGAAGGGATTCGCCGCGTTGCCCCAAGTCTAATCGCTATTGCACCGTGAACCGCGGTTTGTTATAATACGGGGAAAAATTGAGAGCACTTTATTTATTCATCGATGGCGTAGGCATACGCGAAGCGGCGACGGATAACCCCGTAAACGCCGAGGTGTGCCCTACACTTTATCGGCTTATCGTAAAGCACGGTAAGCCCATCGATGCGTGTTTAGGTGTTGACGGCCCGCCCCAATCCGCGACGGGGCAGGCGACGATGTTCACGGGTGTAAATTGTCCGCAGGC
>CAVCAF010000048.1:9997-12286 GCA_963600185.1 Azospirillum sp. 51_20
CACGCGCTTATGCAAGATTTGACGCGCGAGACAATCCAAGATCGCTATCCCGATATCCCTATTATTCCCCCACAGCGTGCGGCGATGCAACTCTTTCAAATTGCCGCGCAGAATGACTTTACGCTGTACGAGTTTTTCCAGACGGATGTCTCGGGACATTCTATGGACTACCTACGCGCCTGCGCCGTTTTGCGTACTTATGACGCGTTTTTGACGACGCTCGTACGCTTTACGGAAGCGGCGGGCATTACGCTCGTAATGACGGCTGACCATGGCAACATTGAGAATATGAGCGAGCGTGGTCATACCCGCAATCCCGTCCCCTTTATCGTTTTCGGTCCTAAAGAGCGCGCAATTCGTGCGCGGGTAGAGTCCCTCGCGGATGTCACACCCGCCTTGCTCGCCGCGTTCGACGGCACTTTAACTTCACAGACAACCTAAGATGAGGAGTAAACTATGACGAAGAAACTAACCCCGCGTCCCGAGTTCCAAGCCCCCATGAATGCTTTGTGGGAAGTTTACGAGGGCATTACGGGTAAGTGCGATATTGTCGCGATTGCCTGGGAGCGTGAAGAAGGTAAAGTTTACCGCTATGATTTGCCGATTCCTAAGCGCCTCGCACCCGAAGCCGTGAGCCATGTGCGCCATGTCGTAGAGCGCATTACGAAGTTCATCGTCTGGGCGGCGGGCGGATGGAAGCTTTATTTGGCGGGCCCCGATGAAATCGTGAAGCCCATCGCCAAAGCCTACACGAAGAAGGGGGCACGCGCCTTTGATTGGGACTTCTTTACCTCTATTTATGGGCGCCCCGTGGAGACGGTTATCGTGCCTCTTAAGAAGATGCCCGTGACGACCGAAAAACTCCAGCGCGTGAAGACCGTTTCGGATGGATGCCGCATTGGCTTTGACTTGGGCGCGTCGGACTTCAAGATTTCCGCCCTCAAAAATGGCGAAGTCGTCTTCTCGAAGGAGTTCCCGTGGGATCCCCGTAATGCCGCGGATCCAAACTACCACTACTCCAAGTTGACGCTCGGGCTTAAGGAAGCGGCGGCAGCTTTGCCGCGTGTGGACGCGATTGGTGGCTCCACGGCGGGGACGCTCGTCGGGCAAAAGATGGGCATTGCCTCGCTCTTTCGTGCGGTGAAAGAGAAGAATCCGAGTAAGTTCCCTGAGGCGCAAAACCTCTTCTATCGCATTGAGAAAGATTGGGGCGTACCGTTCGCGATTTATAATGACGGCGATGTCACGGCTCTCGCGGGCATGATTACGATGAACCGCAAGGGCATTCTCGGTGTCGCGATGGGTTCTTCTGAGGCGGTTGGCTATGTCGACCCCAAGGGCGCGATGACGGGACGCATTAGTGAACTTGCGTTTGCCCCTGTGGACTTTAATCCCAAAGCGCCGCGTGATGAGTGGAGTGGTGACGCGGGTGTTGGCGCAATGCTTTTCTCGCAACAGGCGGTGGACTGGCTCGCGCGAGCGGAAGGCTTTGAATTCGCCGCGTCCCAGCCTTTACCTGAGCGCTTAAAAGTCGTCCAAGCGGCGATGGAAAAGGGCGATGCACGCGCCGTGCGCGTCTTTACTCAAATTGGACGCTTCCTCGCGCACGCAATCCCGTGGTATCATGAGTTCTATGACTACGCCAATATGATGATACTCGGGCGCGTCACTTCGGGACTCGGCGGCGAGATTATACTTGAGACGGCACGCACGATGTTAAAGGATGTTTATCCTGAGTGGGCTGAGAAGATTGATGTCTTTATGCCGGACGAGAAGGCGCGGCGTTTAGGGCAGTCCGTCGCCGCTGCGCAGATTCCCCAAATCAAGAAAGGTAAACGCTAAGATGAGTGCGCGGGAGATTACGGAAGCTGAGTTAAAGGATGTCGCGCGAAAGCTCGGCCTAACGGACGCGACAACCATCGCGCGTTATGGCTCGGGGCATATTAACGACACCTTTAAAGTCGAAACGACGCGGGGTGTGCGCTACATCTTGCAACGCGTGAACACGGCGATTTTTGATGTCGATAAACTTAAACGCACGATCTTGCGCGTCACCGAGTTCCTTAAGGGTAAGGGCGTTCCTTCGCTGGAAGTCGTCGCGTACGAGAAAGAATGGCGCGTTTATAAGTTTTTAGAGGGCTATACTTCGCGCGATGTCGTGAGTGAGCCGACTGAGGCTTATGATGTTGGGCGCGCCTTCGCTAAGTTTCAGAATGACCTCGCGGATATTCCCCCGCCGCGGCTCGATGAGATTATTCCTAAGTTCCATGATACGCCCGACCGCCTGCG
>CAVCAF010000048.1:12521-15288 GCA_963600185.1 Azospirillum sp. 51_20
CTTTATGACTTTGGCGACATGGTGCGCACGGCGACGGCGGCGGCGGCGGAAGATGAACGCGATCTTACAAAAGTCGGCTCGCGTCCTGATTATTTTGAAGCCCTCGCGAAAGGCTACCTTGAAGGCGCGAAGTTCCTAAACGCCGCCGAAAGAGCCAATCTCGTCTTCGCGGGCGAGCTCGCAACCTTTGAAGTCGGCATCCGTTTCTTAACGGACTACCTAGCCGGCGACAGCTATTTCCACACGACCTACCCTGAACACAACCTTGTGCGCACGCGCAACCAGTTTAGGATGGTTGAATCTCTGGAATCGCAAGCCTCGGCGTATGAGGAAATTATTAAAAAATACAGTTAAGGATACTGAAATCAAATGAAAAACAAGAAATTGTTTTTGGTGGCCGCGACCGTCATGGGTGCGGCGGGTGTTTTTGCGGATGTCGCGTCTGGCGGCTCTGCGGGCGTTGCGGCGGTCTTCAAACCCGAAGAACTTTCGCTTGCACATAAGATGACGCTTCTCGCGTTGCAGATAGGTCTTATTCTATTCGCCGCGAAAATAGGTGGCGTAATCGCTTCTCTTTTTAAGTTGCCCTCGGTTCTTGGTGAATTGGCGGCAGGTGTTTTGATTGGTCCTTGGTGCTTGGGTGGTATTGGTTTTGGCGATGGCTTGTTTAAATACGGGCTCTTTCGTGGGGCGGAACTTGAGATGGTTAAGGCGGCGACGGGCAATGCACCGTTCGCGGTAACGCCTGAGCTTTACGGTATTTGCACTATCGCGAGCGTCGTTCTCTTGTTCCTCTCGGGCATTGAGACGAATCTTAAGATGTTCTTGAAGTTCGCCTTCGCGGGTTCCCTCGTGGGCATTGGCGGCGTTATCGCGAGCTTCCTCTTTGGCGATCTTTGCGCAGTCTTCTTACTGCCGAAGTTCTTGCCTGAGACCTTCGGCTATCTCGCGGCGGATGCCCAAATTAGCCTACTAAAGGCGATTATGGACCCCGCGGCGATGTTCATGGGCATTATGGGCACGGCGACTTCGGTCGGTATTACCGCGCGCATTCTCTCTGAGCGGCGTAAGATGGATACCCCCGAAGGCGTGACGATTATGGCGGGCGCGGTTATTGATGATGTGCTCGGCATCATCGTGCTCGCGATTGGCATGGGCATTATCGCGGCGCAAACTTCAGCCTCAGCCGCGACGAAGAAGGGCGTTGAATGGGCGGCTATTGGTATGGTCGCTTTGAAGGCGTTCGGCATTTGGCTCGGCGGCACGGTTATCGGCATTGCGCTCGCGCGGCGCATTTCGTGGCTCCTTAAGTTCTTTAAAAGCCCTATCGCTATTGCGACACTTGCGTTTGGACTCTCCCTTGTCATCGCGGGCGTTTTCGAGGCGATGGGTCTTACGCTTATCATTGGCGCGTATGTGATGGGTCTTGCGCTAAGCCGTACGGACCTTAAATACATCATCCAAGAGAACCTTCAATCGGTTTACACCTTCCTCGTGCCGATCTTCTTCTGCGTGATGGGTATGATGGTGGACTGCAAGGCGCTCTGCTCGCGTCCCGTGCTTGAGTTCGGGGCGATTTATACGGCGCTCGCAGTTCTCGCGAAAGTTATTGGTTGCGCGATTCCCTCGCTCTTCTGTGGGTTTAATGTGCGCGGCGCTTTGCGTGTTGGCGCGGGCATGATTCCGCGTGGCGAAGTCGCGCTTATTATCGCGGGCATCGGTGTTTCGACGATGGTGAACGGTAAGCCGATTCTGAGTCAGGAAGTCTTCGGTATCGGCATCTTGATGACGCTCATTACGACGATTGTCGCGCCGCCTGCGCTCGTCGGGCTTTTCGTCTCCCATAAGAGCGGCGTACGCCATCCGCGTGAAACGACGGCGGATTCGCGCGAGATTAGCTTTGAATTGAGCTCGCCCGATTTGGCGAACTTCATGCTTGATAAACTCGTCTCAGAGTTCCGTGCGGAAGGCTTCTTCACCTGCCGCCTCTCGCAAGAAGAAGCGATTTGGGAAGTGACGATGGACGGCATAGAAATTGCGCTTCGCCGCGATGAGTGCCGCATCTGCGTACAGTGCACCCCCGCCGAGGAGGCGATGGTGATGACCGCGTGGATGGAAGTCGCCAGCTGCATGAATGACCTCGTGCGCGAAATTGCGAAGCCCGTCCGTAAGGAAGAAGTCGGCAAGATGCTCGAGTCGATCAGCACCCCCGAGAAGGGACACGAAGGCGTGCGCGGCTATTTGCGCCACTTTGTGATGATACCCGACTTCACGGCGGCTACGAAGGAAGAAGCAATTGCTAAGCTCGTGGAGGAAATTGCCGCGGCGTGTCCGCAACATGTACCGGACGCGAAAGCCGCGACGGCAGCAGTTATGCGCCGCGAGTCTTCCATGCCGACAGGGCTTGACCATGGTATCGCGGTTCCTCACGGACGCGATGCGACGGTTAAGGGTGTCGTGGGCGCGGTGGCGATTGTGTCGCCGAATTGCTCCATAGCCGACTATGAGACGATCGATAATAGCGCGGTGCGCATTCTCGTTTTGACGCTCGCCAATGAAGGTGGGCAGACTCCCTACCTGAAGCTGATGAGCTTCATCTCGCGTGCCCTTCGTGCGAATAAGGGCGCGGAAACGCTGATGGCTTGCCATACGGCGGAAGAAATGCGTCAATTCTTTAAGAAGGCGAAGTGATAACGGCGGATACAATCGCCGCGATCGCGACATCTCCTGGCAAGGGAGGTGTCGCGATTGTGCGTGTGTCGGGGCT
>CAVCAF010000049.1:0-15273 GCA_963600185.1 Azospirillum sp. 51_20
CTCACTATGGGCAGTCGTTGAAAGGAGTCGCGGAGTCCCACAAGGTGCCGCGATATATACGCAATCTTGCGTATTTGGCTTTACATGAAAATCGACCAAATCTTCAACCAAAAGCCGAATATGTGAGATGCGCTGGTGTGGTTAATCCACGCGGCGTGTCCTCTATTCCCTGTTTTTGGTAAGGCGCTTGGTCGTGCCTCATGTAGAACATTGAAATGAAGGCACGCCGTTCCTTTTTCCGCGTTCTACTGTCGTGCCTTAGAAAAAATTGAACGCGGAAAGAAAAGGTACAATAAATGACTAAATTAGGCGTGGTGAGCGCGGCACTTTGTGCGTTTTTCGCAGGGTGTTATTGTGTTGATGTCCCCGAAGATGTTCGCGCGCGGTTCAACGAATATCGTGCGCAGGGTGAATCATGGACGAGGGCGCGTGATGAGTATGGGTTTCAGCCGCCTGTGAACATGAGTGCGGCGATTGGGTGGTCCATCCTTCCTGGCGCGGGGCAGTACTTTATGGAACACAAGATGCGTGTCTATGGTTTTGATATGGAAGGGGAGTACGCTAAGGCGAGTTCAGAACTTCAGGCGAACGGATTTTTCATGCTTCTTTTCTCATGGATCCCATATGTATATGAGTTCACGCTTCCATGTGGACTCGCCGCGGGCACGATTATTGATGTGAACAGAATTAACAACATAGCCTTTGTAGAGTTTATGGATAAGCGAAGCGGTAGGCACGATATCAGCACTAAGTAGCCGCCGCCAGAGAGCCGTAAATACAGCAGTGAACCCAATATAATGATGAGGAAAGGGCTTCTCCCTCCCCACTAAAGATCTCTGCGGACGCTGCGTCTCTCGGGTGAGATATAAAGCCCTATCAGTGAGACCCCTTTGCGTTCATTGCGTCAAATTATAGCAAGTGGGGCAAAGGGAGGCGATTATTTATCTTCGTTGAGGGTGGATTGTAGGGCGACGAGGAGTTCGTGGGTTTCGCCTGGCGCGAGTTTCCGCAGGGCTTTTGGCCAACTGCTGACGGGCTCGACGCAGACAAAGTGCCGCCAAGCGTCCGCGGGGACATCTTTAAAGGTACTGCCTTCGCCTGGATTCCAGATAACCTCATTCGTATTGCCACTCGAGACAATGGCGAGGGCACGGTTGAGTCCGTTATCAATGAGGGCGAATTCCTGCTTGGGCTGGGGGTTAAGCGCGTAAACATGGTTTAGCGAGTTTGTGCACGCTAAATCGCCGCGCTGGGTTCCCTTCGACATGTCTACCGCGTAGATGTAGTCGAGTCCGTCCGTGCCCCTAATAAAGGTGTTGTCGCGCTCCCGCACATTTAGGTACGGATGAAGTCCGCAAGTAAACTCAAAGGGTTCGGTGCCTGTATTCTTCGTGACGAGTTTTAGGGTCAACTTCATGGAGACGGTGACGGTAAGCTCAAGGTCAAAGTCGTGTGGCCAAAGTGCCCGCGTCGCATCATCCGAAGTGAGCGCGAGGGTAATCTCGGTCATTTCCTCGGAGTATTTTGCCGCGCGGACGGTGAAGGGCATAATGCGCACGAAGCCGTGTGGGGACATGTTAGGCAGGGCGAGGGCACCGAATTGTGGCCAGCAAACGGGGATGCCGCCATGTACTTCGTCCGCCCGATTGTAGTCGTAATTGCTATAGAACAAGGTTTGGGCGTGTCCGGTAGGGCGGTACGAGAGGGTATTCGCGCCCATGAGGGCAACTTCGGCGACACCATAGCGGTTGGCGAGTACGGCGATGGGGGCTCCTTTGTGACCCATGCGGAAAACGATGCGACCTGGTGCGCCGTAGCGGGCGTTGAGTTCGTCGACAGAGAGATGCGTATTCATAGAGGGGGACTCCTTAAGAGGTTGAGGTTGCTTAGCGAGGCAAAGGATGACAACGCCAATGAGAATTGCCGCGAGGGCGAGTGCTTTTCGGCGCATGTTTTTCTCGTGAAAGACGGCTCCGCCAATAAAGAAGGTGAGTACGACGCTGGAGCGGCGCACCATGCTCAGAATTGATATGCGGGCTGTGGGGTCAGAGACCGCGTTAAAGTAGCAGGCATCCGAAAGCGCGAGTAGAACGCCGACGCAGGGAATGGTCCAGCGCCAAGCGAAGGGGTGAGCGGACTTTTTGCCGCGGCGGAATAGGACGACGAGCGTGTAAATAATCGTCATGCCGCCCAGAAACCACCAAAGAACAGTCGCGGTGGGGAGTCCGAGCCCTTGAATGAGGTGCTTATCGTAGAGCGCGGAGCAACTGCCGAGCACGGTGCCCGCGAAGGCGAGGGCAATGGCGGGGGTATGCCAAAAGTTAATGCCCTCATGTGCCGCGGACCAAGAGAAAAGGAGGCATCCGACGAGAACGCCCGCCATACCCACGGCTTGTAGGGCGTTGGGCCATTCCGCAAAGAGAAAGATCGCCCCGAGGAGCGTCCAGAAGGGTCCCGTCGCACGGATTGGCGCGGCACATGTTACGGGGAGCGTGCGAAGCGCCATATAGGTACATGACCAACTCGCCCCCACGATAAGGCTCTTTATGAGCAGAAGGGCGACTTGAGTAAGGGGAATAGAAACGGACGCGGCGAAAGTGCCGCGCCCGATCAAGAAGGCTGTTACAGCCAACCACCCGCTTAGCGTGCTCCCGAGCAAAGTCGGGAACACGGCGTTATCTCTAACCGAGGCCTTCTTCGAAAGGTCGTAAAAGCTGAGAACAACGCATGAAGCGAGTATCCAACTGAGCCACATTAGTCTTCGACACTAACGGCAGGCGCAATTTCTTCAAACGCGGTGACGCTCGCGGTATAGCCGCTCTTAGCCTTGGCGAGTTCCGCACGCGCGGTGGGGTACTTCGTCGCGAGCCAGTACGCGAGTACAGGCTTCTTCTCGGCGAACTTCGCCGCGAAACGGATGAAGAGGGCACCGACCACGACGGCAATTGCCGCGTCCACGAGTTGCCGCGCGTGGAGGTCATGGTACATCTTGCCGTCCGCATGGTTCTTCACGAACTCAATCGCGTCCGTAAGTTCAGCGAGGAGCTTCTCGACTTCCGCCTTCTCCGCGGCGAATGCCTCGGTATCAACGCCTGTGTAGATATCGGCGACGACATCCTTAACGAGTCCGCCCATAACGCCCGCGATTGCCGCGACGACTTGGAGTTGGGAGGTGCCTTCGTAGATGGAAGTAATACGCGCATCGCGCAAGTAGCGCTCGACGGGGTAGTCCTTCATATAGCCCGAGCCACCCAAAACGGCGACCGCGCCATTCGAAACGCGCATGGACATTTCGGAAGCATAGTACTTCGCCATAGGCGTCAGCATCTTATTAAATGCCGCGTAGACTTTCATGCGAGTACGAACCGCGGGGGCTTCGGGGGTGCCCTTAAGCGCCTCGAACTTCTTCGTAAGCCCATTCTCGAGGTCAACGCACTTCGAGGAGTAGTACGCGAGGATACGCGCCGCTTGCAAATCAACGGACATATCGCTCATGAGTTCGCGCAATGCTGGGAAGGTGTCGATGGTGACACCGAACTGCTTACGGCTCGCACCATATTCACGCGCGGCACGATAGCTCGCCTCACCAATACCAGTGCCTTGTGCCGAGATGCCCACGCGTGCACCATTCATAAGCGCCATGACGTAGGTGATGAGTCCGCGCTTGCGCTGTCCGATAAGTTTCGCGGGGGCATTGTCAAAGACGAGTTCGCAGGTCGGGGAGCCGTTGATGCCGAGCTTGTGCTCGAGGCGGCGCACTTTGACCTTCGGACCCTTCTCGACGAGCAAGCAGCTAAGACCGCGTCCATCGCTGAACTCGGGTTCGGTGCGGGCGAGGACGAGGAGGACATCGCCGCAACCATTCGTAATGAAGCGCTTAACGCCGTTTACGAACCAGTTGCCGTCCTTATCCTGATACGCCATAGTCTTGACGCTTTGGAGGTCAGAACCCGCGTCAGGTTCGGTAAGAACCATCGCGCCCGTGTAGGTACCGTCACAAAGTTTCGGCACATATTCCTTCTTAATATCCTCGCTCGCGAAGGAGTTAATCGTCTCAGCGATACCCTGAAGCCCGAAGATATTCATGAGCGCGGCATCTGCGCGGCTAACGATATCGTTGCAGGCGGTAAGGATCGTGCAGGGCATGTTGAGTCCGCCAAGGTAGTAGGGGATTGTGCAACCCGAGAGACCCGAGCGACCGAGGAGGTCAATCGCGAGTTGAATGCCGGGCGCATAAGTGACCGTACCATCTTCGTTAAGGATATTGCCGACCTTATCGGTTTCTTCAGCCGTGGGGGCGATGCGGTTGCCGCAGACATCGCCGCAGACATCTAGCGCACGCTTATAGTTATCAATCGCCTCTTCAGCGGACTTAGGGGCGAAGTCGTATTCCTTAGCGAACTTGAAGTCCTGCTCGAGGAGGGTGGCGACTTCGGTTAAGTCGAGCGCGTCAATGGTCTTAGCGATATCGGGATTATCTTTGTAAAAGTTACTCATTTTATTGGGCCTTTCCTTTAATGGCCTTAATCATTTTCGGGATGACGACGTTGAGGTCGCCGACGATACCATAGTGGGCAATCTTGAAGATAGGCGCGTCCTTATCGGTATTAATCGCGATAATCTTCGCCGCGTCCTGCATGCCCGCCATGTGCTGGACGGCACCCGAGATGCCGCACGAAATGAAGAGCGCGGGGCGCACGGTAACACCAGTCTGCCCAATTTGGCGCTCGTGTTCGCAGTACCCGAGGTCAACTGCCGCGCGGCTCGCGCCAACGGCTCCGCCAAGGGCTTCGGCGAGTTCAAAGAGTTGCTTGAAGTTTTCCTTCGAGCCGACGCCGGCACCGCCCGCGACGATAATACGCGCACCCTTGAGGTTGACGCTCGAGTGCTTACGCACAATTTCGAGGACTTCCGTCGGGATTTCCACGCCTTCGAGGTGGGACGCGTGGCGGACGAGTTCACCCGTGCGCCCGGGCTGGGGATCGAGGGGCTTCATAACGCCTTCACGCACGGTGGACATCTGCGGCCAATTGCGTGCATTCACGATCGTCGCGATGATGTTGCCGCCGAAAGCGGGACGGATTTGCATGAGGCAATTGGGGAAGACTTCCTTCGTCTTCTTATCCTCATAGTCCGCAATCTGCAAGTCGGTGCAGTCCGCGGTAAGTCCGCAACGGAGGGCTGAGGCGACGGCAGGCGTGAGGTCGCGGCCGATATGGGTCGCACCGAAAATCACGATCTGCGGGTTGCACTCCTTAATAAGCTCGACGAATGCGTGGCGATAAGCCTTCGAGCGATAAACCTTGAGTTCGGGGTCGTCCACGAGGTGCACGATATCCGCGCCCGCTTCGAAGAGTTCCTTCGCGAGATTTTCAACCCCCGCGCCCATAAGAACCGCGCCGAGTTTCACGCCGAGTTTATCGGCGAGTTCGCGTCCCTTGCCGAGGAGTTCCCGCGGCACTTCGCTCAACTTGCCGTCTTCTTGTTCGGCAAATACCCAAACTTCACCTTTGGATCTATCCATTTTAAAGTCTCCTTCTCTCTTAACCGATGGTGTGGTCAGCGATAAGTTCGCCGACGAGCGCATTAACCCCCGCGTCATCCGCGGCATATTCCTTATAAGCTCCGCCCGCGAGAACGACCGAGACGATCTTGTTCACGCTGGTGGGGCTACCCGCGAAGCCACAACGCGCCGCGTCGCATCCGCAATCGTCGCACGAGAGCTGTCCAATCGCGAGGTCACCCTCGAGGGCAACGCCGCCATTCTCAACAGGGGCTTTCGCGTTCTTGTACTTCATCACGCGCTTCACATTAAACGGACGCAGCTCGCCAAACTTTTCCGTCACCGTAAAGAGCGCGGGCAATTTGACGCGGTCGCGTTCAACGCCCGTACCAATGTCGCGGGTAGCGAGCGCGAAGTCGCCGTCCATCTGGATGTCGGTGAGGTAGGTGACCGCAGCATACTCGAGCTTCTCCGCGATCTGGGGACCGACCTGCGCCGTGTCGCCGTCAATCGCTTGGCGACCACAGAAGACCATATCGGGATTGAGCTTCTTGATGGCTTGGGAAAGGATGTAGCTCGTCGCGAGCGTATCGGAGCCCGCGGCCTTGCGATCCGTCAAGAGGTATGCCTTATCCGCACCGCACATAAGCGCCTCGCGCAGAATAGCGCACGCGGCAGGCAAGCCCATCGTCAGCACGGTGACCGTGCCGCCATAAACTTCCTTCACGCGCAACGCCGCTTCGAGGGCATTACGATCTTCCGGATTAAAGATAGCGGGGAGTGCCGCGCGGTTGATTGTGCCGTCCGCCTTCATGGCCTGACCGGTCACTTTCTTCGTATCGGGGACCTGCTTGATGCAGACCACACAGTTGTAGCCGCCTTCGCGACCTAAAGTATTAGCATTCATAGTTAACTATTATACCAAACCTGCCCTTAAAATGGAAGGGGAAAGTTGAGGTTTTGGCATTTTTGGGGGTGCGGGGGAGAAGGGGGTGTACTGCCGCGGAAACCACCCCAAACTGCCGCGCCTAGTACCCCAGCCACCCCCTCCTAGTACCTCTGCCACCCCCTCCTAGTAGGCGAGGATAGGAGAGATACTGGGAAAAGGCTAAGAGACCGCGGTCTCAGCACCTTGAGACCGCGGTCTGTCGACCCTGAGACCGCGGTCTCTTGCCCGATAGACCGCGGTCTCCAAGCCTATAGACCGCGGTCTCTAAGTCTCCTCCCAGTAAGCGAGGTATCTTGGGTCAGTAAGGCGCCTAGAAAGGGATACTGGGAGTGCCTAAATGATGTCCTATATATATAAGGAGTAGAGCGTAGGGGTAAAACCGCGGCAAAAGGGCTCCTCCGCGGCACTTCAAGGCGCCCGCGGCACTTTGGTGCTTGAGAAGGGGTCTCCCTCTCCTTGCGCTCCGCGGCACTTTGGTTGGGTGTGGGGTGTCCCTCCTTGCGCTCCGCGGCACTTTGGTTGGGCAAATGGGTGTGCCCCAAGAGGAGGGTTCCCTATCCCTCCTAGAAGCCCGAAAAGCCTCCCTAGGCGACAAATCTTCAAAAAGTTGAAAATAGTGCTTGCATTCGCACCCCGAAATATGGTATACTATTAGCCACTTGATTGTTCGGGTGTGGCGCAGCGGTAGCGCAGTTGACTGTTAATCAATTGGTCGCTGGTTCGAATCCAGCCACCCGAGCCATTCTAAAGCGATTTGAGAGAAAAGGATTCAGAAATGAAGAAAGGTATTCATCCAGCTTATTCAGAAGCTACGATCACGTGTGCGTGTGGTAACGTCATTAAGACTCGCTCGACGAAGAAAGAGATGACGGTCAACACCTGCAGCGCGTGCCATCCCTATTTCACAGGTCAGAAGACCATGGTTGACACCGAGGGTCGTGTCGATTCGTTCAAGAAGCGCTATGCGAAGTTCGCGAAGAAGTAAGATTGCTTGATACTGACCAGATTCGGCAGGTTTTGGGTCGCCTAGAGTCCGTAGAAAGGGACTTGAGCGACCCAAAAGTTTTGTCTGACCGCGGCAAATATCGCTCGATATTGCGCGAAAGGGCTTCCCTCAAGAAGCTCGAACACGCTTTTGCCGAATATGAGAAGACGAGCCGCGACCTCGCGGGCAACCGTGAACTTCTGAGTGACCCCGACTTTAAGGATGAAGCGGCGCGGGAAATCGCGACCCTTGAGGCACGGCTCCCCGAAGAAGAACGCCGCGTTCTAGGTGCCCTCCTCCCCCCGGACCCCCTCGAGGCACGAAACGCCGTCCTCGAAATTCGTGCTGGTACAGGCGGAGAGGAAGCCGCCCTTTTCGCGGGTGACCTTTTTAGGATGTACATGCGCTATGCCGAGCGCGTTGGATGGCGCATTAGCGTTATGAGTGCCAATGAGACTTCGCTTGACGGATATAAGGAAGTCGTCTTTACGGTGCAGGGCGAGGGGGCGTACGGTCGCCTCCGCTTTGAGAGTGGCGGACACCGCGTCCAGCGCGTCCCCGAGACTGAAGCGCAGGGGAGAATCCATACTTCTGCCGCGACAGTCGTCGTGTTCCCTGAGGCGGACGAGGAAGATGAGTTAGAAATCCCCGATTGCGATATCCGTATCGACCTCTTTTGTGCGGGGGGTGCGGGGGGACAGCACGTGAATAAAACGGAGAGCGCCGTACGGATGACCCACTTGCCGACGGGGCTTGTCGCCGTATGCCAAGACGAACGCTCCCAAATCCGTAACCGTGAGAAGTGCTTGGCGACACTTAAGGCGCGGATTCTAGACCAAAAACGCCGCGAAGAAGAAGCGAAGATTGGGGCTGACCGCCTAACATTGCGGGGTTCGGGTGACCGTTCGGGACGCATCCGTACCTACAACTTCCCCCAAAACCGCGTCACCGATCACCGCATAGATATGACGCTTTATTCCCTCGACCGCTTTATTGATGGGGATATGGACTCTCTCTTGGATGCCCTCGCGGCACATGACCTCGATGAGCGCATTGCCCGTGCCTTAGATAAGAAGGGGACTGCCTCATGATCGCGGCAATTACCCATTTTGATTTTTGGAGCCTTTTCACCTGCGTCTGGTTTTGGAGTGGGTGCGGGGGCTGGATCGTCGCGAGCATTATAAAGATGATACTTGCCGCGCGCAAGACCCATTCCTTTGACTTCGTCTACCTTTTCTCTACGGGAGGGATGCCCTCGAGCCACTCGGCGACTGTCTCGGGTCTCGCCTTTAGTATTGGCTATACCGAGGGGTTCGCGACGCCCCTTACGACACTCGCCGTCGCCTTCGCTATTTTGACGATGTTTGACGCGGCAACCGTGCGCCGTGCGGCGGGGGAACACGCACGAATCTTGAACGCGATCGTGCGGGATATTAAGGATCTTAAGTTCAAACCCGTCTCGCGTTTAAAGGAATTGCTTGGGCATACGCGTACCGAAGTCTTTTGGGGAATGGTCACGGGAATTGTCTGGGCGACGATTTTAACGCACTTTTGGCGTTAAATTTGGTATAATTATCTCATGATAAACTTCTCTGATGCTCAAAAAAAGACGATAGCGAGTGGACTCACCGTCGTTGCACTCGCGGTTATACTCGCTTTTGTGGGGGCGGTTGTTTGGTGTTTGGTGCGCTTATTGGCGTTCGCATCTGCCGCGCTCGTACCGGTTGTCGTGGGACTCTTCCTCGCGCTCTTCTTTAAACCTTATTATGGTTGGTGGCTGAGGCTCGTCCGTAAACCAGGCGCGGCACTTCCCCTTATGCTTATCTCGGTACTCGTGCCACTTTCGCTTGTCGTGTGGTACTTTGGGTCCTTCCTCGTTGACCAAGCAAGTAATCTTTTGACCCAAGCCCCCGAACTCACCCATAAGTTTATCGCCTGGTTCCACGGAATGTTCCCGCGGGTACAGGTGCTCGCCGAGAAGCTCGGTATTTCGCTTCAAGACCTCCTAAAAGTCCCCGAGATTCATATTGCGCAAGTCGGGGTCGGATTCCTCCATTACATATCAAACGCGGTAAGCTTACTCGTCGCCCTCGTCTTTTTCGCCTACTTTATTACGCGTCCCGTTAAGCGCGGCGAGGACTATGTTAAAGAAATGACCTTCTTAAAGGAAGATACACGCAACTTTGTCGCGGAACAAATCAATACCTTCCTTGATATTATCGTGAGTTTCTTCCAGTGCCAAGTCATTATTTGCCTTATTGAGGGACTCCTCTATGGTACAGGGTTTATGCTCGTTGGGTTGCCGTATGGGTTCGTTATTGGTTTCGCGCTGGGGCTACTGAACTTGTGTCCGTTCTTTGGCACAATTGCCTGCCTGCCTCTCGCCCTACCCCTCGCCTATTTTGGTACGGACGGCTCACTTCTGCGGCTCGTGGGGGTACTTTCCGTTTGGCTCGCGGGGCAGATTCTAGACGGCTACCTCATTACCCCCAAGATTCAGGGTGGCAAGACGGGGCTTGGCTACGCGGGTGTAATCTTCAGCTTCTTCTTCTGGGGCGCGGTGTTTCAATCTTTGCTCGGACTCCTCCTCGCAATTCCGCTCTCGGCGTTTTGCGTCGTCTTTTGGCGTGCGATTAAGTCTAAATACATTAAACCTATCGTCTAATTGCGTTTTTATGATAGATAAGTCCGTTAATGTGCTTTGTTTTAAGTGGGGGACGCGATATCCAGCGGACTTCGTAAATAGGCTTTACCGCGGCGTTTGTCGCCACTTGCACCGTCCGTTTCGGTTCGTTTGCGTGACGGATGACCCCCGTGGACTCGTGGAAGGGGTGGAGAGCGCGGCATTCCCCCCGCCCCCCCCTGGCATGGAGAACCTGCCCTGGCCGAATATCTTCGTTAAGTTGATGGTGTTTAAGAATGGTTTCGCGGGGCTCCGCGGCACAACCCTCTTTCTGGACATTGACCAAATCATCACGGGCGACATAGATTGCTTCTTTGACTATAAACCAGGTTCTTTTTGCATAATACGCAACTGGATTGAGCTAAGGAAGCGGCTTTTCCGCCGCGTGCCCGCCGTCGGCAATTCGTCGTGCTTCCGTTTTGAGGCGGGCGAGATGAATTGGGTCTATGAGAAGTTCCTTGCTGAGCACGATAAAGCGATGAATCAACGCTATTTCCGTACGGAACAAGCATTTATGACCTACGCCGTCGCGTCAAAGGCAGAAGTTAATTGGTGGCCGAAGTCCTGGGTGCGCAGTTTTAAGCGCTCCTGTGCCCGTCCATGGCCGCTCAATCATATTCTCGCGCCAAAGTTTGCCGCGGGGACGCGCATCCTTTGCTTCCACGGCAACCCCGACCCCGATCAGGCAATTGCGGGTTTTAAAGGTCGCCACCTGAATACTTGGACTCTTCCCGCGCCGTGGGTCGCCGAACTTTGGGAGAATGGCTAAGCGCGTCAACTACTTTTGAAGGGAACGCCTCTTATGAGAACTGCTAAAATCGTCCGTAATACGAAAGAAACCCAAATTACCCTCACTCTAGACTTAGACGGATCGGGTGCGGGGGAGGTTGATACGGGAATTGGCTTCTTTAATCATATGTTGGAGCTTTTCAAGAAGCACGCCCTCGTAGACTTAACCGTTAAGGCAACGGGTGACCTTGATGTGGACTATCACCACACGGTAGAAGATGTCGGGCTCGCCTTGGGCGCGGCACTTAATGAGGCGCTCGGCGACCGAAAAGGGCTTACGCGCTATGGGTTCGCTTCCATCCCGATGGACGAGGCACTTTGTGAGACTTCGCTTGACCTTGGGGGGCGTCCCTACCTCGTTATGCAGTGCCCCATGAAGCACATGTTCGTAAAGGACTTTGAGGTAAAGTTACTCGAGGAGTTCTTTAGGGCGGTGAGCGTTGAGGCGCGGGCAAATATCCACCTCAGGCAGATTTATGGGGACGAGACCCACCATGTCTGCGAAGGCTTCTTTAAGAGTTTTGCTCGCGCCCTTCGCGCGGCGAAAATGATTGACCCGAACGAGAAAGGCATCCCTTCTTCAAAGGGAGTTATATGATAATTCTGCCAGCAATTGACCTTAAGGACGGCAAATGCGTCCGTTTACGCCAAGGGCGAGCCGATGAAGTCACGGTTTATGGTGACGACCCCGCCGAACAGGCGCGGGATTGGGCGCGTGAAGGGGGTGCCGAATTGCATGTCGTCGATTTGGACGGTGCCTTCGCGGGTACGCCGCGCCATACCGAGGTCATTGCCCGCATAATTGAGGCGTTTGGGCGTCCCGTTGAGGTTGGTGGGGGGCTGCGCACCTTGGACGCAATTAAGGCGGTGCTGGAAGTTGGTGCCGCGCGGGCAATTATTGGTTCCGCGGCACTTGAGGATCCCGCGTTCCTTATTGCCGCGCTCGAACTTTACGGAGATAAGATTTCGGTTGGCATTGACGCGCGTGATGGTTTCGTCCAAACCCGTGGATGGGTTGAGACGACTCAGGTTAAGGCGACTGATTTAGCCGTCGCCGTCGCCAAGGCGGGTGTGAAGTCCATTATCTACACCGATACGGCAACGGATGGTATGCTAAACGGACCCAACCTCGCGCAAATGGCGGCAATTTGTGACGCGGTGCCAATGTGCCAAATCACGGCTTCGGGTGGCGTAAGCTCTCCGTTTGATGTGACGAGTCTTAAGGCACTTGAACGCCCCAACCTCCACGCGGCAATTGTGGGTAAGGCGCTTTATGACGGACGCACCACATTGAAGGAACTGAACTTAGCGGGGCTTTGATGGAACCTAAACTAGTTAAAATTGCGGGTTTGCGCACGGTTTTTGTGCCTTGCGAAGCCGAGAGCGTCGCGGTTGGACTTTTCGTGGGTTCGGGTTCGCGTCATGAACCTAAGCATTTAGCGGGCATTTCTCACCTCATTGAGCACATGCTCTTTAAGGGCACCCCCTCGCGTTCCGCCCTCGATATTACCCGCGCGATAGAAGGGCGCGGCGGAAACTTTAACGCTTGGACGAGTGAGGAAGCGACCTGTTTCTATGCCCATTTACCGAGCGAATACCTTGATGAAGCGGTGGATATCCTCGCGGATATGTACCTAAACGCCGCGATTGCGCCCGATGAGTTCGTGCGGGAGCGGGAAGTCGTCCTTGAAGAAATTAAGATGTATGAGGACGACCCGGGTTCCGTCGCGGCGGAAAACCTGCAACGCGCACTCTTCCCGCTAAACCCCGTCGGCTCGCCTGTCGCGGGATCTGCCGCGACTTTGCGCACTTTTACGCCCGAAATCTTAAGGGATTACATTTCTACCCACTATACTGCCGCGACAACGGTGCTTGTTATCGCGGGGGACTTCGTGGAGGAGGACGCGATAAGCCTCGTTACCCGCGCTTTTAAGCCTCTTAGTAGCCGCAGGGCGCGTAAACTCCCCTTTAAGAAAGTTGACCTCGCTATCCCCCCCGTCGCGGAAGTTTCTACCACAAAGGATGTAAAGCAATCCCAAATCGCGCTCGGCTACCGCACTTTCGGGCACGAAGATCCGCGGCGGTATGTCGCGACGGTAATGGACGCAATCCTTGGGCGCGGCATGTCGAGTCGCCTCTTTCAAGAAGTGCGTGAAAAGCGTGGGCTTAGCTACGATATTTCCTCACGGATGCAATTTTTCCCCGATGTCGGCATGTTCACGGTCACGGCGGGGCTGGACGCACGCCAAGTTGAACCCGCCCTCGCCACGATTGAGCGTGAATTGAAGAAACTCGGCGAGAAGAAGGTGGGCGCGGCGGAACTTAAACGCACGAAGGAGTTCCTCATCGGCAACTTTAGGCTTTCGCATGAGCGCGTCACTTCTAAGTTGTTCTATTATGGGGCAGTCGTACTCACGCGTGGCGCACTTATTGAGCCCGACGAAGAAATTGAGGGCGTGAGAAGTGTTAAGGCGGACGAGATTAAGGCACTCGCTCAAGAGATATTCGTTCCCGCGAACCGCAGTCTCAGTCGCGTTTTGCCTAAATAAAGAAGGATTATTTACTATGTCGCAAGCTTTAATGGATGAGATTAAACGCTTAAAAGAAGAGCGAAACGCAGTAATTCTCGCGCATAACTACCAGCGCGGCGAAGTGCAGGACGCGGCGGACTTTACAGGCGACTCACTAGAACTCGCTCGCCGCGCGACCCAAGTTGAGGCGAAGGTCATTGTCTTTTGCGGTGTCTACTTTATGGCGGAGACCGCGGCAATTCTGAACCCCGATAAGACTGTGCTTATTCCCGACCCGAGCGCGGGGTGTCCGATGGCGGATATGGTAAACGCCGCGCAATTGCGTGAACTTAAGGCGAAACATCCCGCGGCCATTACGGTCTGCTATGTTAATTCGACAGCGGAAGTTAAGGCGGAGTGCGACCTTTGCGTGACGAGCGGCAATGCCGAACGCGTTATGGCGACGATTCCCAAAGGACGCGAGATTATCTTTGTGCCCGACCAGCATTTGGGCGGCTATGTCTCGGGGTTGGAAGGGCGTAGCTACATCCTTTGGCCAGGCTACTGTCCAACCCACGCACGGCTAACGGTTAAGGCAATAGAAGATGCCCGCGCGGCACATCCAGGCGCACCCGTCCTCGTCCATCCGGAATGCGCGAGGGATGTCCGTGAGGCGGCGGATGAATGCCTTTCAACGGGTGGCATGTGTCGCTATGCACGCGAAAGTGCCGCGGGGACGATTCTCGTAGGCACAGAAGTTGGCATCCTTCATCGCCTGCAGAAGGAAAATCCGACTAAGACCTTTATTCCTGTTGCGGAATCTCTCGTGTGCCCGAATATGAAAAAGACGACACTAGAGAATCTCGCCGCCGCCTTGCGTGAAATGAAAACGCGCGTCGTTGTCGCGGATGAGATTGCGAAGAAAGCCCGTAAGGCAATTGACGCAATGCTCGCAATTAAATAAAGACTTTTAGTCGCCCACCGCGACTTGGTGCGAAAGTACAGCGAGGGACTGGGCGAGGTCCATATTCTGAACCTTGACCCCGCGCGGCACATTGAGTTGCACAGGCGCGAAGTTCCAGATTCCCTTAATGCCCGCGGCAACGAGTAAATCGGCACATCCCTGTGCGGCAGTGCTGGGTACAGTCAAAATCGCGACTTTCACCTTGAGACTCTTGATAATGCGTCCAAGTTCACTCATAGGACGAATCTTCACACCATGAAAAGTCTCGCCTATTAGCCCCGCATTCGAATCAAAAGCGACAGGAATGGATAGATTCTGCTCTTCAAAACCGGAATAACCGAGAAGGGCGCGTCCGAGGGAGCCGACACCAATGAGCGCGGCATCCGTCGCGTTATCCCATCCAAGCGCACGGTTCATCGCCTCACAAAGTTCTTTTGCGGGATAGCCCCGGCGCGGCGTACCAGGAATCCCCGCCATCGCGAGATCTTTGCGCGTCAAAACAGGGTCAAGCCCAAGTTCATCGGCAAGTGCCGCGCTCGAGATGTTCAATTCACCACCTGCCATCTTCGCCTTAATCGCACGCATATAAATCGGATAGCGCCGAATCGTAGGCAAAGGTAGCGGCATAGGCTTTTGATTCGCTTTCTTCTGCTTCATTGCCCACTATTATACCATATTTTCCGTACCCCTGCATTTAGAAAGTAGCACATGTAATTCAATTGTCAAAGATCAAAGTTGCGTTTTTAACGCAAAGATAGCAAAGGGAACGCTAAGAACGCAAAGAGTCTTACACTAGAGAAAAGCCTTTGCGTTCTTTGCGTAAAATCCTTTGCGAACTTTGCGTCAAAATGTCGCGGTACATGTCGTCAGACGACGGTGGCGCCGATGCC
>CAVCAF010000050.1:0-14984 GCA_963600185.1 Azospirillum sp. 51_20
GCGCATGTATTGGCGAGGGACGGCTCTCGGTTGTGTTGCCCGTCTACAATCTTGGAGCAACAATCGCTGAGAACTTGCGCAAAATCGCGGCACTTTATACGGCTAAGGGACTTCGTGCGGAACTTATCCCAGTGGACGATGGGTCGACGGACGCTACCCGCGCGGCGATTTTAGAGGTTGCTAAGGAATATGCGCCCAGCGCGGCACTTGTTGTAATTAAGCCTGTTTTGCTTGATAAGAATGGCGGGAAGGGCGCGGCACTTCGTGCTGGATACGACGCTTCCACGGGCGAATATGTGCTTCTTCTAGACGGCGACCTAGATATTAACCCAACCCAAACCGCACGCTTCTTTGAGGAACTAATTGCGAAAAATGCGGATATTGTGGTCGGCTCAAAGCGGCATCCCGAATCGGTGGTGCAGTATCCGTGGCATCGTCGTTTGGTGAGTTGGGTTTACTTTACGCTCGTTCGCCTCGCGATAGGATTACCCATAACGGATACCCAGACGGGCATGAAGCTTTTTAAGCGCGACATTCTTGGCGCGGCACTTGGGCGGATGCTCGTTAAGACATATGCCTTTGACCTTGAATTACTAGCAATCGCCTATCAGCGTGGCGCGCGAATAGCCGAAGCGCCCGTAATTATCAATTTCGGCAATAAGTTTGGTGCGCTAAAGCCCGCCACGGTAAAGGCAATGTCCCTTGATTCGCTCGCTGTATTTTATCGTCTAAAGGTGCTTAATTACTATGCGACGCGGAGCGTCCCCGCGGCACTTAAGGAGCCATTGTTTGTCTCGGTGATTATTGCCTGTCCGCGAGCGAGTGGTGTTTTAATGGAATGTCTCGCGGCACTTAAAAAGCAGACTTATACGAGCTTTGAAGTACTTATTTTGCCTGATGAGGCGGAACCTGCCCTACAAAGCGAGCCTAATTGGCGCGTTCTCCCCACGGGCAAGGTGCGTCCCGCCGAGAAACGCAATAGGGGACTTGCCGCGGCAGAAGGGGGGATAGTTGCTTTTATTGATGATGATGCCTACCCCGACGCACATTGGCTTGAGTACGCCTTAAGGGAGTTTGGCGACCTAACGGTTGGGGCGGTGGGAGGTCCTGGCGTGACACCCCCGAACGATACCTTCCTCGCGAAAATGGGAGGACGCGTTTATGATAATCTGCTCGTCTCGGGCAACTACCGTTACCGCTACCGTGCGGGCGGAATCTGCCGCGATGTGGATGATTACCCGAGTTGCAACTTATTCGTCCGTAAGAGCATTTTAGACAAGATAAAAGGTTATCGCACGGACTTTTGGCCAGGCGAGGATACGCTACTTTGTAAGGATATTCTGGAGACAGGCGCACGCATTTTCTATAGTCCGTGGGTCATCGTCTACCATCACCGTCGCGCATTATTTGCGCCCCACCTTCGGCAACTCGGACGCTATGCGTTTCATCGTGGATACTTCGTGAAGAGGTATCCGTCTAATTCGCGGCATATAGCGTACTTCGTCCCTTCGCTTTTCGTGGGATATTTGGTAGTTTTTGCGCTGGCGGCACTTGTTTTGCCGCGCGCGGCACTTTTAGTCCTCGGGCTCCCCCTTGCACTTTATGGGCTACTCGTAGCGCTTACGACCTTTAGCTTTAATCCGCTAGTTTGGCTTTTGTCCTTTGTGGGAGTTGTGGTGACGCACTTAACCTATGGCGTGCGGTTTATTCAGGGTATGCTCGCGAAGAAAGCCCCCTGCGAGTTTATTGGGAAGGATCATCTCTAATGGAAGATTGGTTAGATTTACAACCCGACCCACGAAAAACCCGCCAGGAACGCGAAAAGGCGCGGGCTCTGCGCAAAACGGACTGGTGGCGGGCGAAGTTGCAGCAGGGCGTTTGCCATTATTGTGGTAAGAAGGTGGGCGCGGAGAATTTGACGATGGATCATGTAATCCCGATTGCGCGGGGCGGGAAGTCGGTGCGCTCAAATTGTGTGCCTTGCTGTAAGGACTGCAACAACAAGAAAAAGGCGTATACCCCCGCCGAGCAACTACTTAATGAAATCTTTGGTAAAGGAGACGAAAATGACTGAAACTATCTCTATTTGGGCGGCATTTGTCGTGGGAGCCTACTTGATTGGTGGCATCCCCTTCGGCTTTCTAATTGGCAAAGCGCGCGGCGTAGATGTCCGAAAGGTCGGCTCAAAGAATATTGGTGCCACGAATGTGTTCCGTTCGGTGGGCAAGAAGTGGGGCTTCATTGCTTTCGCGTGCGATGTCCTAAAGGGACTAATTCCCGTATTTGTTGCGCGGCACTTTGGGGCGGGCGACGCTACTTGGGCACACCTCGCGCTCATAACGGGACTTGCCTGTGTAATGGGGCATATGCTAACCCCCTACATGCACTTTAAGGGCGGCAAGGGTGTCGCGACGGGTTTTGGTATGCTCATTGGACTTGTCCCCGCACTGGTTGGGGTCGCTTTCGCGCTCTTTATTGTGGTTTTCGCGCTTTCCCACTACATTTCGCTCGGCAGTTGTGCGGCCGCGGCATTTTTAGCCGTTATGATTTGGTTGCCTTACTTGGGTTCCCAGGGTCTTGGCGACATCCCCCAAGCGGTGCTCGTAACCTTTATTTCGCTTTTCGTTATCTTCAAGCACCGCGCCAACATTGGGCGCCTCGTGAAGGGGACGGAAAACAAGATTTATATCTTCAAAAAATGAAGATGGTCCCTAAAGTTTTGAGAAGATAACGTGAAGACTTCGCAATTTTGGTATCCGCTCCCCCAACGCCTCATCGCCCAGCATCCTGCCGCGGTGCGGGGCACGGAAAAGATGATGGTTCTCCATCGTGATACGGGCGTTCTTGAGCATCGTCATATCGCGGATATTGTTGAGTACATTACCCCGAACGACTTGCTTGTTGTAAACGATACGAAAGTATTCCCTGCGCGGCTTATTGGCAAGTGGTCCGATTCTGATGGAGCGGTTGAGGTGCTGATGATTGCCGCGGCACCTGAGGCGGAAACGGTAAAGGAACTTGTCTGGAATTGCATGATCGGCTCGGGGCGCAAGTGCCGCGAAGGGCAGGTCGCCGTGTTTGGGCCTAATAACGAACTTAAGGTGCGGCTCCTAAAGTCCCTTGAGGGAATCGGCATGTGGAAAGTGGAGTTCCTTTGTGAGCGTCCGCTTATGGAACTCCTAGATGAGTTTGGGCATACCCCCGTGCCCCCTTATGTTAAAAGAGAAGGGACGCGCGAAGAAGAGCTAGAAGACCGCGCACGCTATCAGACGATCTACGCCAAGCATGTGGGTAGTGTTGCCGCGCCCACGGCGGGGCTTCACTTTACACCCGAGATATTTGCCGCGCTTGAGGCGAAGGGCGTAAAGCGCGTCGCGATTACCTTGCATGTGGGACCGGGCACCTTCCGTCCAGTTAAGGCGGAAAATATAGAAGACCACCAAATGGACTTCGAGGCATTCACGGTCACCCCCGAAGCGGCGGACGCGATTAACGCCTGTAAAGCGCGCGGCGGACGCATCTTTTGCGTTGGCTCAACTTCGGTGCGCACTTTGGAGACGGTCGCGAACCGTCCAGACGCGGAAGGTGAGCCACTCGTTGTCGCGGGGACGGGCGCTTCAAACATCTTTATTTATCCCCCTTATAAGTTTAAAGTCTGTGACTGCATGCTAACGAACTTTCATCTGCCGCAGTCCACTTTATTGATGATGATATCCGCCCTCGCGGGGCGCGAGCGTGTTCTTTGCGCCTACGCGATGGCGATTCGTGAAAACTACATGTTCTTCTCGTACGGAGATTGCATGCTTATTGTATGATGGAGTTGAGGTTAGTATGAAGCGACAAGCCCCCCACCACGCGGCTGGACTCGTCTCGCTTGTAGTTAACAAGCCGGACGCTAAACTTTTGCAGGACTTCCTCGTCCAAAAGCTCGCGCTTTCGCGGCGCACAGCTAAGGCGGTCATTGACGGACGCAGCGTGTGGGTTAATCATGCGTGCATATGGATGGCGCGGCATACACTGAAGACGGGCGACAAGGTGGAAGTGCCCTCCGCCGTCGTGAAGGGTGCTCAGCGGCAGTCCGCCCGCGCACTCGGGAACGCAGCAGTTTCGCCTAGCGCCCCCGCGAAGCGGCATGTGCGCGTACTCTGGCAAGATGACGCGTACCTCGTCTGTGATAAACCCGCGGGACTCGTCACCTGCGACGATATGAAGTCCGTCGAGACAATCTTGCGGGAACAGGAGAAGATTCCAACGCTCGAAGCCGTCCATCGCCTAGACCGCGACACGACAGGGTGCCTGCTGTTCGCGAAGAACCACGCGGCACTTACCGCGGCAATTGAGGTCTTTAAGACTCATAAGGTGACGAAGGTCTATCGTGCCATTGCTCTCGGCAAGTTCCCTTACGCACACCTTAAGATTGAAAAGCCGCTGGATGGCGAGAGGGCCGTTTCGCAAGTCGTGCGTGAAGCGACGGGACCTGACGCGAGTTTCCTTAAGGTGAAGATTGATACGGGACGCACCAATCAGATTCGGCGGCACCTCGCGAGCGTGAGGGCACCTATCTTGGGCGACAGAGTGTTCGGACTCAAGTCCGCACGCGATCCGCGCTTTATGCGCATTCCGCGGCAGATGTTGCACGCCGCGACGCTTGAGTTGCCCCATCCTCTTGACCCGCACCAGAAGATAACGGTGCACTCGCCGTTGCCGGCGGACTTCCGCGGCACTTTGCGCCTTTTTGATATGGGTAAGTAAACTAAAGGAGTAAACAATGAAGAATAACTGCGTATTCTGTGCAATTGCCGCGGGCGAGATTCCGTCCTTTAAGATGTATGAGGATGAACTCGTACTCGCCTACTTGGATATCAACCCCTTTACCGAAGGGCATACGCTCGTCATCCCGAAGGCACATTCCGTTGGACTCCTCGATACGCCCGCCGAACGACTCGGGGAAATCATGGCACGCGTCCAGAAGGTCGCCGCACATATAAAGTCGACGCTACCCTGTGACGGATTCAACATCCTTCAGAATAATGGCGAGGCGGCTGGGCAAACCGTCCCCCACCTGCACTTTCATATTGTGCCGCGCCTTGGGAAGGACGCGATTACTTTTGAGAACCACACGGGCGACATGGCGCACCTCGCCTCCCTCGCCGCGCGTCTCAAATTGCCGCGCTAAGCGTATTAACCCTAGTCTTATAGGTAAAGAGACCCCTCTAGAGTGCTACTCGGGAGGGGTCTCTTACTTTGTCGCCTACTGGGGGATGCGTAGGAGGGGTTTAAGAGACCGCGGTCTCAGCACCTTGGGACCGCGGTCACTCGACCCTGAGACCGCGGTCTCTTGCCCGATAGACCGCGGTCTCCAAGCCAATAGACCGCGGTCTCTCACCCTTGAGACCGCGGTCTCTAAGCCTATAGACCGCGGTCTCTTGAAGGTCTGCCAGTAAGAGGGGTAAAGTGCCGCGCTTGGACGCGGTTCTCGGCTGGCTGGACGAGGTGTCCCTTCCCCCTAACCTAACGCCAAGAGGAGACTATAGAGATAGCTAATTGAGTTAAGGATTATCCTTAATTCTCGGGGGAGGGAAGGCACAAAAAGTCGTCGTGTGCAATTCTTCGCTTGCTCATTCGTTAAGATTTTGGTATAATTTATAAAGTTTTTTGAGCAAATAAGGTACTAACCGAATGGCGAAAGAAGAAGATCAGGCGATTGAGGTCACGGGCACCGTGACTAAGGTTCTGCCAGCTACTATGTATAAGGTGCAACTTGAGAATGGGCACGAGGTCCTCGCGCACATCTCGGGTAAGATGCGTAAGTTCTTTATCAAGATCGCTATTGGCGATAAGGTCACGGTCGAAATCTCGCCGTATGACCTCGGTAAGGGACGCATTACCTATCGCCATAAAATCTAATTTCACTCAATCTAATAACTTTGTAATCTAAGGAGAATAAAATGTCAGGTCATAGCCACTGGGCGACTATTAAGCGCGCGAAAGGCGCGGCAGACGCGAAGAAGGGTAAAATCTTCTCGAAGTTGGGTAAGGAAATCACGATCGTCGTGAAGGCGAAAGGTAAAGACCCCGCGAACAATCCGACATTGCGCACGCTTATTGCGAAGGCGAAAGCCGCGCAGATGCCGAATGACAATATTGAGCGCGCGATTAAGAAGGGCACGGGCGAACTTGAGTCCGCCGCGCTCGTTGACGCGCAGTACGAAGGTATTAAAGGTGGTGTCGCGGTCGTCGTGACCGTCCTTACCGACAATAAGAACCGCGCCGCGGCAGAAGTCTCGAATGTCTTTAAGAAGAACGGACTCGAACTGGCCAAGCCCGGTAGCGCCTCGCGTCTCTTTGATCGCCTCGGACAGATTATTATCCCCGCGGCGGACGGTCTCACCGAAGATAAGGTTATGGAAGTCGCCCTCGAGGGTGGTGCGGAAGATGTCGTCTCTGAAGAGGATGGCTTCACCGTTAAGTGCCAGCCGACTGACTTCACATCCGTCCTCGAAGCCATTAAGACGGCGGGTATCGCGGTTGACGAAGAGAACTCCAACATTGGCCTTGTGCCGAATATGATGGCGCAGGTGACGGATGTTATGCAGGCGAAGGCAATCAACAAGTTCGTTGACATGCTCGAAGACCTCGAAGATACTCAGGATGTCTACACCAATATGGAGACGACTGACGAGGTTGATGCCGCGCTTGAGGCGGAAGGCTAAGCGCCTTGAAACTCGAACATATTGCGTTCGATGTCTCGGAGCCCGAGAAACTCATCGCCTGGTGGTGTGAGAATCTCGGGTTTCGTCGCTCTGCGCCCGGTTCCGCGTTCTTAATGGACGACTCGGGCACGGCTGGCATTGAGATTTACCGCACGGATGAGACACCTGCCGCGCCTAACTATCACCGTCTGAACGCGATGACAATGCATGTCGCGCTCGTCTCGGATGATGTAAAGGCGGATGCGGAGCGTCTCGTCGCGGCGGGTGGTACGCTCGAGAAACTTACGCTCGAGAATCCCGATTTTCATATGGCAATTGTGCGCGACCCATGGGGAATCGCTATACAGCTGTGCAAGAGGGCGAAATCCATCTTCCTGTAAGTGTCGCCTTAAAGCGCATCCATTTGATCGGAATCGGCGGGGTCGGCATGGCGGGCCTCGCCGTTCTGTTAAAGGACTTGGGGGCAAGGGTGGACGGATGCGATAAGTACGCCTCGCCGCGGACGCACTGGCTCGAGTCGCGCGGCATTCCTGTTGCGATTGGTCACAGCCCCGACCATGTTAAGGATGTAGACTACACAATTATTACGCCCGCTGTCCACCCCGACAATCCCGAGTTTTGTGCCGCGCGGAATCGCCTTTATCGTGGGGATGTCCTCGCCTGGATTTCATCCCAGCGTGAGACCATTGCTGTATGTGGTTCGCATGGTAAGACAACGACGGCGACTTTTACAGCGAAACTCTTGCGCTTACTCGGCGAAGCTCCCGCGTGGGCAATTGGTGGCGAGACAGGGGACTTCCCGGTTGCAGGTACGGGCTCAGGTCCGCTTGTCGTAGAAGCGGATGAGTCGGACGGTACCCTCGCTCACTATCGCGCGGCAATTCTCGTCGTCACGAATTGTGAGTATGACCACCCCGACCACTTTAAGACGCGTGCCGATTATGAGGCTTGCTTTAACGCGGCACGCGAGAGGGCAAAAGAAGTAATTGAAGTAGGGACGCTCTTCCCGCTCCCCGACCTCCCCCAATTTGCCGCGCTCGCGCCTCATAATAGACTGAATGCACGCGCGGCGATGGAAGTCGCCCTACGCCGCGGACATCCCCTCGAGAAGATCCTCTTCGCCTTAGCCGAAGTCGTTAAGGAGTTGCCCGATCGGCGCTTTCAACTTATTGCGCCAAAGGTTTATACGGACTACGCACATCATCCGACCGAAATGGCGTGCGCGGTTGGTATGGCGCGGAAAGTTTGCGCGGGGCGTTTGCGCGTCCTCTTCCAGCCCCACCGCTATTCCCGTACGAAGGCACTCTTGAACGATTTCCCTTCCGCTTTCACAGGGGCGGATGAAGTTATACTTTGTCCCACTTACGCCGCGTTTGAGGAGCCTATTCTTGGCGGCGATACTGCCGACTTATATGCCGCGTGCCGTGCGAAAGGAAACGCGACTTATTATCTCGCCCGAACCTGCGAGGAAGCATGGGAGCATGCCTTCCTTGAAAGCGCCCCTAATGATATTACGCTCGTTCTTGGTGCAGGCGACATCATTAACCTTGTGCCGCGGATAAAGTCCGATTGCGCGAAAGGCGCGGTGTTTTCTGAGCGGACACCCCTACGGAATCTTTCCTTTTTTAAGACAGGCGGCTATTCTGTCGGCGGTGGTACGCGGCACATTGTGGGCATGGGCTCCAATCTCTGGATTAGTGATTTGACAACGCATGACACCTATCTGAAAGCGTCTGGGGCGATGGCGCAACCTGGTGCGGCATTACATATTGCATGGATGGTTGGCGTGCCGGGTACAATTGGCGGATGGCTTAAGATGAATGCGGGAGCTTTTGGACACTCCATAAGCGAGCTCATCCGACGCGTGAAGGTTAATGGCGCATGGCTTGAGAAGTCCGTCTGCGGCTTTAGTTATCGCGCGAGTACACTCGAAGGCGAGATTGAGGATGTTGAATGGGACGAGGTAGCCCTAAATGCCGCGCGGAAGGAAAGTGCCGCGGACTATCTTGCGCGGCGCAAGAAGTTCCCGCCGCGTTGCTGTGGAAGTGTCTTTAAGAATCCGCCAAACGACTTCGCAGGTCGCCTTCTTGAAGTGGTAGGCGTAAAAGATTTGCGTGTAGGCGGCGCTTTTGTATGGCACGAGCACGCGAATGTAATTGCCGCAGGCGAAGGCGCGACTTCTAGCGATATTCTTGCCTTGGTGCGGCTTATGTATTTACGCGTTAAGTTCCTGTTTGGTGTCGAACTTGAGCCTGAGATTCGGGGGCTAAGTGTCCAATGAAATGGCGACTCTTCCATAAGAAAGTGACGCGTTCAACCAATCTTGATGCGCGGGATGGAATCCCAGGCGATGTCTTTACGGCGGATGCCCAGACCGCTGGGCGCGGCAGATTAGACCATCCGTGGCACTCGGGTGAGGCGGAAAATCTCGCGCTTTCGGCAGTGCTGGATGTCGCGGATCTCGCGCCCGAAGTCGTTGTGACCCTTCCTCTTATGGTGGGACTCGCCGTTGCGCAGGCTGTAGAGAAACTTCTTGGCGGAACGCCTGCCGCGATTAAGTGGCCTAATGATGTTTTAGTAAACGGACGCAAGATAGCTGGCATACTCTGTGAGCGGCATGGTGACCGCGTTATAGCGGGCTTAGGTGTGAATGTAAAAGCGCGGCAGTTTCCCCCTGCCTTCGCTACACGCGCGACATCCCTCGTATTGGAAGGGGTGCGAGAGCCGCGTGTTGCGACTGTTCGGGATACGGTCTTAGGTGAACTTGGTAGGCTCTATCCCATTTGGCACGCGCATGGGTTCGCCCCTCTCTATCCTGAAATTGCCGCGCGGGATACGCTTAGAGGCAAGTTTGTCGAAGTTGCCCAGGGCGACGAGGATGTTTCCGCTTGCCGTGGACTCTGTGGTGGCATAACAAGCGCGGGCACCCTGAATGTGGGTGGCGAGGCGATTTACGCAGGTGAGGCACACATCTTAACAATTTCAGACTAATATGATTTCTCTTGGTATACTTTCCTGGCACGCACACGAGACGCTAACGCGGACTCTAAATACTTACGCGGCACTTTTGCCGCTTGTAGATGAGCGCGTCATTTGGTTTAATGAGATCTCAGACGAAGACCGCGCCCTCGCGGCGAAGTTTGGTTTTGAAGCACGTGGCACATCTGAGAACTTGGGTATTCTTGGCGGAACCCATGCGCTCCTTAATTCGCTTTCGGGCGACATTGTGATTAGTTGTCAAAACGATAATCCCGTTTCTGTCCCGCCCGATGTGCTCAAAACGCGCTTTACAGAGGCGGCGGAAGCTATACGCGCGGGTTCGGCGAAATGGATTCGTCTGCGTGAGCGCTTCACCCCTGGCTTCTCAGATGGCATGAAGTATCTGCGCTATTGGGGAGAAGACGCGGCGAGTTGCTGTCGGCGTTTATTGCGTCCAATAAAAGCGGCGCGGCTTAGAGGACGGGCTGTGGATGTGCTCCCTGACCCCGCGAAGAAGTTCCCTGCGCTCTTTCGTTCCGTCGGTAGTCTCTTCTATTCGACCTCATCACACATTGATTACACCGACCAGCCCTTTATGGCTTCGCGTGACTTTATACGCGAAGTCTTTGACTGGATAGACGCACATAAAGAAGGCTCACATACGCTGAACGGACGCTATGTGCCTGAGATAATCCTCAATCGCGGCAAATGGTGGCGCGTCGCGGCGTTTCCCGTCGCTGTTTCGGAAGGTGTCTTCGCCCACGCACGCTATGATGATTCGTTCCGTGCGGATAATAAAGCGTTTAATGCCGCGCGGGTTGAGGTTTAGTCCCGCGCGTCTCTTTCTCACAGATTCTTACGCTCGCCATAGCGTCCTTAGCGTAGTAATCAGCCCCAATCTCGTTGGCGTAGTCCTGCGTAATGACAGCACCTCCGACAAAAGTCTTGACGGGTAAGTGCGCGGCTTTAAGTTGCTTTATCGTTTCCGCCATAGCCCCTGCTGTCGTTGTCATAAGAGCTGAGAGCCCAACGAGCCGCGCACCCGACTTCGCCGCCGCCTCAACGATTGTCTCAGGCGCGACATCGCGCCCGAGATCAATGACGCGGAAGCCATAATTCTCGAGAAGGGCACGGACGATGTTCTTGCCAATATCATGGATATCGCCTTTGACGGTGGCGATGACAACGGGTGCTCCTTCACGTGTAGTCGCCGCGCCACTCTTCGCGAGAGCCGTGCGAATAACCTCAAATGCCGCGCCTGCCGCGTCCGCGCTCATGAGAAGTTGCGGCAAGAAGAGTGTCCCTTTCTCAAATCCTTTACCGACGACTTCGAGCGCAGGGACAATTTCTTCTTGGATAATGCTCATCGCATCCCTTCCGTTCGCGAGTGCCGCGGTACAGAGTGTGCGGGCATCTTCCTTAAGTCCCTGACGAATCGCGGCATTTACAGTTGCCTCGCTTGTTGCTGGCGCGGCGATGGGTGCGGCATTCTCGGCTTCTGCCGCGCATTTAGCAATCCAGCGTAAGCAATTCGGGTCGCGGGCGAGTAGGACATCAAATGCCGCGGGGTCATCCGTCTCTTTAATAACGCCCGGATTCGCAATGGCGGCGCTAAGTCCCGCGCGTTTGGCGAGTGTATACATCGCGTTGTTGAGCGCGGGACGGTTGGGGAGCCCAAAGCTCACATTCGAGACACCAAGGACGGTATTAACGCCTAGTTCTTCGGTGAGGCGCTTGACGGTCTCAAGTGTAGTCTTCGCCGCGTTGCCATCCGCACTGACCGCGAGGACGAGCGCGTCAAACGCGAAGTCTTCTTTGGTAAAGCCGTATTTCGCGCCTTCGGCAAGAATGCGCCGCGCAATCGCGAGGCGTCCGTCGCTCGTCTCGGGTATGCCCGCCTCATCCAAGCAGAGTGCGACAATAACCCCGCCGAACTTCTGGGCGAGCGGGAAGACTGTATCCATTGAGGTCTGCTTACCATTAACGGAATTGATAAGCGGTTTGCCATTGATATGGCGTAAGCCAATCGCGAGGGCTTTGGGGTCGGAAGTGTCGATTTGAAGGGGACAGGTCGCGACACTCTCAACGGCGAGAAGGGCGCGATCGAGCATGGTGGCTTCGTCAATGCCGGGGACGCCGCAGTTCACATCGAGAATCGCCGCGCCGTTGGCTGTTTGCTTCACCGCCTCGCGCATGACATACGCGACATCGCCCGCTTTGAGCGCTTCTTTTAAAAGTTTCTTTCCTGTCGGGTTAATGCGCTCGCCAATGATGAGTCCCGCGTGGGAATGAAGTTCGATAGCACTTGTGCCAGATGAGATAACCGTGCGCTTTGGGGGCAGAGTGCACGGCACTTTTAAGGTGCCTACGCGCTTAACTGTCGCGGCGATATGCGCGGGGGTGCTCCCACAACATCCACCCACAATTGACGCACCCGCCTCGACGAGCGCGGCGATGTCCGCGGCGAATTCCTCGGGCTCCACCGTAAAGACGGTGCGTCCCTCTACGAGTTTCGGCATCCCCGCGTTGGGTTTAACGATGAGGGGCTTATGCGAAACGGCGGCAAAACGCTTTACATAAGGGAGCATACGGTCGGGTCCAAGTCCACAGTTAAGCCCATACGCGTCAACACCGAGTCCCTCAAGAAGTGCCGCGACACATTCAACGGAGCCGCCTGTTAGAAGTTTGCCGTCCTCGCCTAAGGCGACAGTCGTCCAAATTGGCAGAGCGCAATTTTCTTTCGCGGCGAGGACGGCGGCTTTAAGTTCGCGTGTGTCGCCCATCGTCTCAATAAAGATGAGATCCGCTCCAGCCGCCGCGCCAAACTTTACACTCTCGGCAAAAGCGGCGTAAGCGTCTTCGAAACTGAGTTCGCCCGCAGGCGCGAGGAGTTTTCCTGTCGGACCAATGTCTAACGCGACTTTTACGCCGCTTGCTTTCGCACACTTTATTCCCGCAGTAATGAGTGCCTCTAAAGAGTGAGTACCTGTATACTTAAGGCGATTCGCGCCGAAGGTGTTCGCGAGGACAATCTGAGAGCCTGCTTTCGCGTAGGCTTTATGCAGAGCGACGACCGCCGCGGGGTTGTCAAGATTCCAGTCTACAGGATCCGCCCCCGCTGCTAAGCCCGCGGCTTGAAACATTGTACCTGAGCCACCATCAAGAAATTGCATGATTAGTCCCTTATAATGTCGGCGAATGCCGTGACGCTTTTGGAAGGTATGAGTAAGTTACTGCTGGTAAGTGTCACGCCAAGGCGGGTTGTCGCGTCCAGCTTCGTTAGAATGTCGCGGCTCATTTCAAGAGGGATTGTCCCATAGCCAGGTGAGCGACGCGGCAGAAGACATTCCCCCGCGTGGAGCGTTGGCTTTACCTCGTCTTCAATCGCGTCCATAACTTTCTCTATGCCATCCGCCCCAATCGCCTGGGCGATGAGTGTATCGGTAGCGGAAAGAATAGATACGCGGCGGTGCCACGCGTCAAATGCCGTCCCGAGCGTACCGCACATCCAGACGCGATCGCCTTCGCGCATCCACGCTGTGCGCGGCTGGAAGGGTGCTTCGTTTAGGAGCGCTTCAATGCGTGCGCGTAGTTCTGGACTGGGCGCGGCTGTGCCCATACGCATATAGCGCAAGATTTCCGAGAGTTCAAGTTTGGACTTCATAGTAGCGATTCAACGAAGCGTGTGGCGTTCGTCTCAAGTGCCGCGTTTAGTGCCGCGAGGTCTTCGCTACGCAATTCGGCGAGTTTCGCGGCGATTTCCTCAACGCGCGGAGCCGTTACCGCCGTCTCTGCAGTCGCGTCACTCTCAACGAGGAGGCGATCTTGTGGCAGGCGTATCGCCATTTGGCGGTAGTTGACGGCGTGATCATTAAGAAGGGCGGGTCCTATAGAGACAAAGCCATTCAGATTAAAGATGTCCTTTAAAAGCCCTTCCGAACGCGAGAAGCCATGGAAAAGGTAGGCGGGTACTTTGCGACCATAAAGTTGACACGCCTTTACGACTTCGCCCCAGCATTTTGCGCCATGCAGAACAACGGGACGGCGAAGTTCGTTTGCTAAGTTGAGTTGGGAGGCTAGCGCACTCTGTTGTGCGGAAGAGATCGTTTTATTTCTTAGGCGATCAAGCCCAATTTCGCCGACTCCAAGTGCCGCGTTCGCGGCGAGGGTCTCGCGTAAGACTTCAACATTATAACTCTCCGCCTGCCACGGATGCACCCCGACGAAACGAATGTCGCTAGGGGAGAGCGCGGTCTCCGTCGTCGGATCGCAAATGAAGTGCCGCGCCGCACCGCGGCAAATGTGGCAGTGTGCGTCCGTCATAAAGCACCGATCCTTTCGAGGAAGGGGGCGATAAATGCATACTTTTCGCGCATACCGAGGCTAATCGTCGGCTTGTTGCGTCCGTGAAAATCGCTGCCTGCTGTTTTGAGGAGTCCGAGCGCGTCGGCAATTTCGGCGAAGCGGTGGTTTTCTTCGGGGGTGTTGGCTTCGTAGTGTGCTTCAATGCCGTCGAGCCCCATCTCCTTAAGGCGGGCGAGTTCACGCGCGGCATCGGCGTATTCGGGACCCGTATCGCGCCAATAGCGCCGCCAATATTTAGGGTGCGCCATAATGGCGAGTCCGCCCGCCGCGTGCACTGCCGCGAAGGCACGGACGCTGTCGGGGTGGTAGCGCTCGACGAAACACCGCGTCGCCGTTGGCGAATCAGGTAAGAGATACTTTTCAAACGCTTCAGTAAGTGACGCGGCGTAGCCGTGCGTCATAAGCCAGCGGGCGAAATGGGGACGCGCTAGAACATCGCCATTCGCGAGTGCACGGACGGAGTCCGTCGGCGCGTCCATCTCAATACCGAGGCGGCGGAAGTTCGCGAGGATTGCCTCGTTGCGTGCATTGCGTCCGACGAGGACTTCGCGCATAAAGTTTTGAATTGCCGCGTTGGAGGGGTCGATGTTGAGTCCAAGTAAATGGAACTTGTCAAAGCCCGTGCCGGGATTAATAGAGAGTTCCACGCCCGCGAGGCGATGGCATGCATGTGTGCCGCCCTTATCAATGGGCTCCTGAGGGGCTGAGAGAAACTCCACGACACCCGCCGTGTTGTCGTGGTCGGTGAGCGCCATCGCGGCAAAAAGCCGTCCGCGCCGCGCGAGATCGCGTGGCGTTTCGGTTCCGTCACTCGCTGTTGAATGCACATGAAAGTCAACAAGGACGGTTTCAGTCGTATTTCCAGTCGTATTACCCATAAGAAACACAACTATTATACCACATTCGCCCGCAAAGGCGAACAGGTTT
>CAVCAF010000051.1:0-14954 GCA_963600185.1 Azospirillum sp. 51_20
TAGAGTTGTAGAATTGTAGAAAGCTCTACATCTCTACATTTCTACACGGCTATAGAAAAAAACGCTGCGGTCTCAGCGCCCCTGCGTGAGATAAAATCTTGTTAATCTTGTAAATCCTGTCTAAAACAGTACAGGGGGCAGGTAATTTTCCTCAAAATCCGTGTGAATCCGTGGAAATCCGTGGATAAACACTTTTATCTTTGACAATTGAATTAATTTAAAGCTACATGACGGCGTGTATCAATTGAAGACTGCCGCGTGAGGGACTTTATAGCCGCGTTTTTGCAACCACTTGCTCGTATACTTATTAAGTCTATAGAAGATACTCGAGAGGTAAGTCGGCTTTTTCTCTCCGGAGACAACCTTGCGCGACAAGTGCACGGTAAGCAAAAACGCCGCGAGCGGTGAGAAGTGGTTAATGAACAGGTCTGAAAACGCGCGGGCATCTTCGCTGACGAAAATATGCTCGTTCCCGTCCAGATAATCGTCCTTTGTTTTGTTTGAGCCGTACTTCATCACAAACAAGTCGACTCGCTTGCCAGGTCCCACGACTTTACAAAGCCTCTCATAGGCACGCGTAAGTTGTTCCTTAGTCGCTTGCTTCGCATTCAAGGCAGTATACACGAAAAGGATTGCGTCACTCTTAGCCATATAATCGTACAGGCGATTGATACGGCGCGCATACTTTTCTTGCGTCACTTTTACACTGTCTTGAAACGCGGCTTTCGGGAAGTCATGCAAGAATAACCGCCGCGAACCTTCGTCATAATAGACATAGTTCTTCTTATGGTCTTTTTCGGACGCGGGTCTGCGCGTTAAGTTCTCTTCAAGCAGGAACTTCTCAAAGTGTGTCTCAAGTAATTCGCAGGCTTGGGCGAGCGCCTCATCATCTTCTGCAAACAACCAATCAAACGGACACGATAGACGACGCAAGTCGACATTCTTTAGTTGCCACGCCGTTGAGCAATTATTGCCGAGCGGGACAATTAAATCGTAGTTTCTATTATACCCCCCCCCCCCTGGGGTTGTGGTGATGGAGGAACCTGTCTGTTCAGTTTCTTTCATGGTTTTCATAATCTTTCTTGGTGTAATAAGTAGTTGTAGATTTGTCGCTAATGAGGAAGTCGTGGAACGGCTTATTCTTCGCGCTAGGCGTAAAGTCTAGTTCAGGCTCAAAGCCAAGGTACTCCGTAATGTAGCGATAGACGAAATACTCGAGGGTGCGCCCCATCGCGCGGCAACTCATAACAAAGTCCGTCGCATGGTGCGTGCGAAGGTCAACGACGACATAACAGACAATGCCTTGCACACCATAGCGGTCGGCTGTGGAGAAGACAAAAACGCGGCAGTTCGTGTCAGTTAGGAGTTCCTCAAACTCGTGCCACGTACGCCGTCGTGTTGTCGCATTAAATTGATTAGTCTTACCTGCCATTTGCGCGAGGCGATCGAGATCGCCTTCTTCAGCAAGCCGCGGCACTACGCGCAATTGCAACGCTTTTAGATAGTCCGCAACACTCGCGAAATCCGTGGCAGGTTTCGCCATACGCCGCGCGGTATAATCCGCCGCACGCAGGCGGTCTTCCGCCGTCTTGCCCATATCCGCGAAGAAGTAAGTATTTAGGCGGCGCAGAAGTTGTGCGGTTGGGGGCGGCGTAAACGGCAGAACCGTCACTTCGGGGAGATGCGCCTTCATTTGGGCGCGTTCATACGGATTGTCATCCAAGAAAACGACACTTTCCGTCCCTAGGTTCAACTTGTGGCAGACTTCGATGAGATTCGCCGCCTTCGGGCTCCAATTCACGCCAAGCGCGGCAAAGTCCGTCGTCTTAAGCGGCATATCGCGACGGAACTCGAACGGATCATTCTTAGAGAGGAGAACCAGCAAAACGCCGCGGTCGCGCAAGGTAAGGAGCCCCTTTTGGAAGTCTGTATACGGCTCTACCGCGTCCCATCCGTCTTCAGAGATTATGCCGCGCCAGAGGGTGTTATCCGCGTCCACGGCGAGAATCTTCTTGGACGCGGCGAAATAGGAGAAGGTAAACTCCTCGACTATCGCCTTCATGCCCGCGAGAGAATAGGGCATCGCCGCCAACTTCTGCATGCGCGCATCGTAGAAATTCGGAACTTCCTTTTCTAGAAGAGAATCATACTGCCGCACATCAAGAATGACATCTGGCTTAAATTGATGTAAAGGAGAGTTCTTATCGAGGAGTTCCTGTCGCCATGTGCCAAATCCCGCGGGGACATACACGACGAAGCCTGCCGCCTCAAAGTAAGGAGCCATTAAATTAAGGGCGACATCACCCGTTAGGGCTACGCGGCAGACAGGGCGTTCAATCATTTTGTGTTAGTCGCGAGAGGGATCCTTTTCAGCACGAGAGCCGTGCGGGCAGGTAGATAAAGCCTAATTTGTTGGACGAGTTCTCCCTTATCTGGCACGAGTTCGGGGGCATGTGTGACAGCGGGCGTGAGCCGTCCCTGTCCGCCCAAACGCACCTCATCCGTATCGAGGACATGCACCCAACTTGTAGCTGGGGGCACGAGCACGCCGTAGTCCGTAAAAGAGTGCGTCGGATTAAAGTTAAAGACGAACAGCAGGTCGTTTCGCGTAAAGGCAAGGACTTTGTCGGGTTCATTTGCCGCGAGGCAGATGGCACGCGCCCCCTTCTCATGTTGGCGCAGAAGTTTTAGCATTGCCGCGTCAAAGTCACCGAGCGGCTTAAAGCGTAAGTTAGGGTCGTCGCGCAAAGACCATTGCCGCCGCGCGTGGGAGTAGTCCCAGCCATTACCTTCGCGCGGGAAGTCTATCCATTCGGGGTGCCCAAACTCGTTGCCCATAAAGTTTAGATACGCGCCCCCATTTAGTGCACAGGTCGCGAGTCGCGCCATTTTATGGAGGGCTATCGCGCGGTCAATCGCCGCGTCCTGCTGGTCGTTGCGCATACCGAAGTAAACTGCCGCGTCCGCAAGCTGAAAGAAGAAGGTCTTACCGCCCACGAGCGCTTGGTCATGTGACTCAACATAGCTGACCACCTTCTCCTCAGGACGCTTATCGGTGAGCGCATAGAAGATGCCGCCCATGGGCCAATCGTCATCCTTGACCTTCTCGGCAAGATTAAACCAGAAGTCTGGTTCGCCCATCGCCATACGGTAATCAAAGCCCATACCTGAGTCCGTAACTGGCGCGGCACAGCCTGGCATACCGCTCACATCTTCCGCAATCGTAATCGCGTCGGGGCGCACCTCATGAATGACGCGGTTGGCGAGTTGTAAGTAGACCCACGCGTCATCATCCATCGAACCATCAAAATAGCGCGAATAGTCCGTAAACATCGTGCCGAGACCGTGATCCCAGAAAAGCATGGAAGTCACACCGTCAAAGCGGTAGCCGTCAAAATGAAACTCGTCCAGCCAATAGCGGCAATTGGATAAAAGGAAATGCAATACGCCCGTCTTGCCATAATCAAAACAGCGGCTATCCCACGCTTTATGCCAACCTTTTTCGCCCGCGTGGAAGTATTGCCAAGGCGTGCCATCAAAGCAGGAAAGTCCCTCGCGCTCATTCTTAACGGCGTGACTATGGACAAGGTCCATAATAACGCGAAGCCCCATACCATGCGCCGTGTCCACAAGGCTCTTTAATTCATCAGGCGTGCCAAAACGCGAGGACGCGGCGAAGAAGGAACTCACATGGTAGCCGAAGCTCCCATAGTACGGGTGCTCCATAATCGCCATGAGCTGAACCGTATCGTAGCCCGCCGCCTTTATGCGCGGCAGAATGTTCTTTTCGAACTCCGTGTAAGTCGCGACGCGCCCTTCTTCGCTCGCCATGCCGACATGCGCCTCATAAATAAACGGCCGCTTCTTTCGCGCGGGAATCGGGTTTCGCCAAACATACGGCTTCTCGGGTGCCCAGACTTTCGCCGCGAAGATTTGCGTCTGGGGGTCTTGGACGACATACCGCGCGAAGGCAGGGATTCTTTCGCCGCGTCCACCGTCCCAATGCATTTCAAGGCGATAGTTCTCGCCGTGCTTAAAGGCGTTCTTCGGAAACTCCCGTGCCCAAACATCCGTCCCTGGAATGCGAGAGAGCTCAAACGCGGGCAAATTGCGCCAGCCCGAGAAGTCGCCCACGAGCCACATCGAAGTCGCGTGCGGTGCCCATTCACGAAAAACCCAGCCGCGGCGTGTTTTGTGGAGTCCGTAATACTCATGAGCACTCGCCCAATTAGCGAGGGATACCTTACCGCCCGTCAAATCGCGAATACGCGCTTGGGCACGCGCCGCACGCCCACGAATCGCTTCTTCATAAGGCTTTAACCAAGCGTCATCTAGTAAGTGCGGCATTGAGGACTCCTTTCCGTTTAGCGAAAGCCGAGTAGTTTATGGAGTTGCACCGAGAGTGACCAGCCGGGCAACTCGGCAAGGGCACTCTTTACGGTCGCGAAGTCCATCTCGCCTTCACGATCACAGGGCGAGAGGTAATAGTCTGTCGCGGCAATTCGTGCGGGGAGTCCGCGGCAAAAGTCCACAACGGCAGGCGACGAAGCAACGACGCGCACCTCATTCGCACGACTTAGGCGCAAACTCTGGGGATATTCAAGTTTAGGCGAACAGGCGACATAGTCCACAAAAGCGAGCCAATCAGGTTCGGCGGTGCCGTTCGTCTCAACGGCGATCCAATATCCCTTAGCCTTAAGCGCGGCAATTAACTCGGGCATGTGCTCTACGCGCGTTGGCTCGCCACCCGTTAGAATAACGCTCTTAGGCTTAAACGCAGCAACTTCCTTTACGAGTTCATCAAGCGAAAGCGAAAAATGCCGCGCACGATCGGTATCACACCAGGGGCACGCGAGATTACAGCCCGCGAAGCGCACGAAGACGCAGGGACGCCCCGAATTGCGTCCCTCGCCTTGCATGGACTCAAAAATCTCGACGAGCTCGTACATTCTGCTTCCGCTTAAAGTGCCGCGAGCGAACTACGGACAGAACGCTCCCGCGCCTCAATTGATTCGCACAGCCTAAACTGCACACGCGCACGATTCAAGTTCTGCTCGGCGTGCTTCGTCTTAAAGTAGACATTGCCCGCAAGATAGTCCTGGAAGAACCGTAGCCCCAGCTCAAATGGCAAAAGGCGAATCGCGTCATAAAGATAAGCGCGGTCGGCCTCAGTCATAAACGCGCCCGCCTCACGCATATAGCCCTTGCAAAACGCGGTGCTCAAGTCTTCATCAAAGACGACTTTTGAAAGATTCGTTTCCTCTTCGCCCGCAGGATTGCAAATTGAGCGCAAGGCGTCCCCGAAGTCAATGTGGACGAGCCCAGGCGAGACAGTATCAAGATCAATCATTGCCGTACCCTTACCCGTCACATCGTCAATCATGATATTGTTAACTTTCGGGTCACCGTGGAACATGCGCTTGCGCAATTCGCCCGCGGCTTCCGCCTTCTCCAAACAAAGTGCGAGATTGCGGTGCTCTTCAATAAAGCGGACAAGGCGCTTCGCTTCCATGGAACTCGCGAGCATATCCTGGGCGGACTTCGTCTCAAGCGTCTTATCATAGGCGGCGAGATATTCGCTCGTAATGTGAAAGCCTGGGAGCGGATCTTGAATCACGGCGGGATCCATGTCGCTAATAAGGTAGTGAAAATGTCCGAGTGCCGCGCCGCATTCCATCGCGTGCTCAGGACCTTGGGCGACATCAAAGGCGTGCGCGGACATGATGCGCGTAATAACGCGCCAAACCTCGCCCTTCTCATCCGTCACATAATCCTCGCCTTCCTTCGTCTTCACAATCTGGGGCATTTGCCACACACGATCGTCACGCCCCGCGCGTGCGTCCTCCTCAAGTTTCGCGTGGCAATGGCGCGTCACTTCATGCATATTGCCCATAATGACCTCAGGCTTGGGGAAGACCGCGCGATTGACGCGTTGGAGTATGACCTGTGTCTCTGTAAAGGTATTACGGTAAATGGCAAGAAAGGTATCATTAATATTGCCATTGCCGAAGGGTTGCAACGAAACAAGCCGCCCTGTGATATTGAACTTATTTACGAGTACTGTGAGTTCCATTGTAGTTTCCTTTATTAAATTGTCATTTAGCGCTTATTTACGGGTACAAAGTCAAGCTTGCGCTCCTTAAAGACCACGCGCGTCACGCGCACTTTAATCTTGTCGCCAATCTTCCATGAGCCTCCGCCAGGCGCGCTAAGGCTATGGTCGCCTAGATTATAACGCACATAACGCCGCGACAACTGCGAAATATGCACGAGCCCCGACGCGGCGAGTTCTGGTATCTCCACAAAGCATCCGAATGGGAAGCACTGCGAGATAACGCCCTCATAAGTAACCACCTGCCGCGAAGCAAGTTGCTCTTCAAAAAAGCGATACTTCTTAATTTCTAGAACGGCACGCTCAGCTTCGGTCGCCTTTTCTTCCATCTCATTCGCGTGCTCAGCCCAGCGAGCGAGAACTTGCTCAGGACGCCGCGCTTTCGTTGGCTTCTCTAGGTAGTCCGCGAGTTGGCGGTGAAGCGTGAGGTCGGGATAGCGCCGAATGGGCGAGGTGAAATGCGCATAAAACCGCTTTGAAAGTCCAAAATGACCCATGACCGTCGGCTCATAGACGGCGCGCTTCATTGAGCGTAGAACCATGACAGCCAAAGTTGGGTAAAGAGGATCTTTCTTAATCGCCTGCAAGAAGCGCGCGAAGACTTTCGGATTTTCAATTGCGCCCATCTTTACGCCAAGCCCGCGCATTTCTTCACGCAAAATAAGAAGCTTCTCAGGGTCGGGTTTATCATGAAAGCGCGCGAGGATCTTTATGCCCTTGCCCCAAAGTTCTTGGGCAACAGCCTCATTTGCCGCGATCATGCACTCCTCAATCAATTGATGTGATTCATCATAGGGACGCGACTCTATCCCAAGCATTTCGCCTTGGTCATCGAGTCGAACCTCAATCTCTGGAATCTCCAAATCAAGTGCGCCATTGCCAAAGCGCGTCTGCCGCAATTGCTGAGCGAGCGCATGAAGAGCCAAAATAACGCGGCTTTCGCGCTTACCGATAGGCGAAGTGCGTCCCGCAATCACATCCATTACCTGCTCGTAGGTATAACGCGCCTTAGAACGGATAATTGACTTCGCGAAAGAGCGTGCTATCATGCGTCCCGCCGCATCAAAGGTCATGAAGACACTGAATGTCAGGCGATCTTCGTTTGGGACAAGTGAGCAAACGCCATTCGAGAGTTCCTCTGGTAACATCGGCAGGACGCGGTCGGGAAAATAGACGCTCGTCGAACGCACTTGCGCTTCGCGATCAAGGGCGCTCCCCGGCTTCACGAAATGCGAGACATCCGCGATATGTACGCCGATAACTCGATTTCCCTTACGATCTTTCTCGAGCGAAATCGCGTCATCATAGTCCCGTGCCGTTTCAGGGTCGCAAGTAAAGATGAACTTACGGCGCAAATCAAGACGCTTTTCTTTGGTCTTAAGACGCTTAGAAACTTGCTTCGCCTCTTCTATTACTTCACGCGGGAACGCATCCCTTAGACGATAAAACTTCATAACCGCCGCCGTGTCCTCGCGGGGCGTGCGACCAGGCGGCGGGAACTTCGTCTCTTGCGCGATACTCTTCTTCATAGACCAAACTTACCTAACCGTGCGCAACTCATAGTGCCCAGGATTCCAAACACGCGTCACGGAGCCATCCGCATTTATGCGGTCAAAGTAGGCACCCTCGACCCACACGCGCTGGGTTGTCCCCGCCTCACCCGTCACGACACCATCCGTAATCACGGTTTGGGTGACGACAGGCTGGGTAACGACGACGGGTTGTTGCACAACGACGGGCGTAGGCGTGACGACTTGTGTCGTATAGACAGTCGCGGGGGGCGGCGCAGGACGCACAGGGCGCGTCGACTCAAGAAGCACTCCCGCGGCAAATCCGCCCGCGAAGCCTGGCCAGAAGCCGGAATGAGAATGATGGCGCGGCGCAGGACGCGGCGAAGGACCAAAGCCTGGACCAGGTCCACCCGGACGCCCAGATCCTCCATGATGGGGCGCGGCGAAAACCATCCCAATCGCGGCGAATGTCGCGACGACTAGCAAAATTACTCTCTTCATAGATGTGCTCCTTTCTATACTGTATTCAACTACAGTAAGATTATAGCACATTTTGGCGTATTACTCAACAGTAACTGACTTGGCTAAGTTACGCGGCTGGTCAATTTCACAGCCCCTCAGCCGTGCGACATGATAGGCGAAGAGTTGCAATGCGACGGCTGTCACAATAGGTGCCGTATATTCCGTTGTCGCGGGGAGTTCAATTATGTCGTTACAATGCTCCATCGCGGCTTGGTCGCCCGCCGTGACAATGCCGATTACAGGTGCTTGCCGTGCGCGGCACTCTTGCACATTCCCGACCGTCTTATCCTTACCTGGAATATCGTTTAGGAGCGCGACGACGGGCGTTTTCTCATCCAAAAGCGCGATAGGGCCATGCTTTAACTCGGCGGCTTGGTAGCCTTCGGCGTGAAGGTAACTAACTTCCTTCATCTTAAGGGCTCCCTCAAGCGCGGTCGGATACAATACGCCGCGGCCGATAAAGAACATATCCGTCACCGCGGCATATTTCTCGGCAATCTTCGCAATTGCGTCATTCTGCTCGAGCACCTTCGCCACTTTATCGGGGAGCGCGGCAATTTCTTCACAAAGCTTAATACCTTCCTCACGCGAAAAACGCCGCGTGCGCCCAAGTTTAAGCGCAATCATAAGAAGCGTTGTCACCTGCGCCGTAAAGGCCTTCGTTGAGGCGACGGAAATCTCGGGTCCCGCGTGCAAATAAACGCCGCGCCCGACTTCCCGCGCAATCGTCGAGCCAACGACATTGCAAAGTCCCGCTACAAGCGCACCTTTACGGATAGATTCCCTTACCGCGGCGAGGGTATCGGCGGTTTCACCCGATTGCGAAACGGCGAGAACGAGGTCATCAGGTCCAACAATGGGGTTGCAATAGCGGAACTCCGCGGCTTGTTCGGGTGAAACGGGGATATCCGCCAGTGACTCGATAAGATATTTCGCCGCCATACCCGCATGAAGCGACGTACCGCACGCGACAATAACAGCGCGGCGGATTCCCGCCAGTTCCCGCGGACTTAAGTTAAGACCTGCCAAAATTGCCGTACCATTCGTGAAGTCTAGGCGTCCACGAATCGTATTGCGCAAGGTCTCGGGTTGCTCAAAGATTTCCTTCAGCATGAAGTGCGCGAAGCCGCCCTTCTCGACCGCGTCAAGATCCCACTCAATTTCGCGCACTTCGCGCGTGACGGGCGCATTATCAAGCGTATAAACATTTACGCCCTCGGGGGTGACACGCGCGACATCGCCATCATTCAAGTAAATAACTTGCCGCGTATGCTCAACAATTGCCGAGACATCGCTCGCCACAATTGTCGCGTCCTCGCCAATGCCAATTACAAGGGGACTGCCACAACGCGCGACAATCATTTCGCCTGGATGCCGCCGCGAAAGTACGGCGATACCATAAGTTCCACGCACTTGCTTCAGCGCTTGGGTGACCGCCGAGAGGAAGTCGCCTTTGTCAAATGTCGCGATAAGATGCGCGAGAACTTCAGTATCCGTTTGGGAAACAAACTTACAGCCGCGCTGTTCAAGTTGGGCACGAAGTGCCGCGTAGTTCTCAATAATACCATTATGTACAAGCGCGAGGTTACCATTATCCGCGAGGTGCGGATGGGCATTCACTTCCGTCGGCAAGCCGTGCGTCGCCCAGCGCGTATGGGCAATGCCAATCGTGCACGCGGCATTCTCTGCCTTGTCAAGTTTCTGAGCCAAAAGCCGCGCGAGTTCCGACACTTTACCCTTGCACTTATAAACGAGGAGTCCATTCGGCGACTCCAATGCCACGCCTGCCGAATCGTATCCGCGATACTCTAAGCGCCGCAACCCATTGATAAGCGGTGCCGCGGCACTGCGTTTATGGCTTGTAAAGCCTACAATTCCACACATGTTTTATTTACCTTTCTCTAACGCGTATTTTGCTAAATTACTTTTGTTTCCGCTTCGCCATTGCTTCGTGATATTCAGAATAACTACCCTCAAACCAAGTCGTCTTACCATTACCCTCAAACGCGAGAATGTGCGTAGCAATGCGGTCTAAGAACCAGCGGTCATGCGAAACGACCATGACGCATCCGCCAAAGTCCTGAAGGCCTTCCTCAAGCGAACGCAATGTCGCCACATCAAGGTCATTCGTAGGCTCGTCAAGAAGGAGCAGGTTGCCACCCGCCGTTAGCAACTTCGCCAAATGGACGCGATTGCGCTCGCCGCCCGAGAGGACGCCAACCTTCTTCTGCTGGTCGGATCCACGAAAGTTAAAACGACTACAATAAGCGCGGCCATTCATCATCGTCGTACCCGCGAGGCGCACGAATTCACCGCCGCCCGTTATGGCTTCATAGACGGTTTCTTCCGCCTTCAATTCACTGCGCGTCTGATCAACATAACTAAGCTTCACCGTCTCACCTACGCTGAAAGTGCCCGAGACGGGCTTAAGCTGTCCAGTAATAAGTTTAAAGAGCGTCGTCTTGCCCGCGCCATTCGGGCCTATCACGCCGACAATGCCACCCCGCGGCAGATCAAAGTTAAGATCCTCATAAAGGACATGGTCGTCAAACGCCATCTTAACATGCTCAGCACGGATAACCAAGTCGCCCAGCCGCGGCCCTGGCGGAATACGGATGACGAGATCGTCCTCACGCGTGGAGACTTCCTGCTTCTGCAATTCCTCATAACGCTTAACACGCGCTTGGCTCTTGGAGTGGCGTCCAGACGGATTCGTTTGAATCCATTTCAATTCGTTCTCAATAAGCTTTTGCCGCGACTTCTCCGCCTTCGCCTCATGCGCGAGCATCGCTTCCTTCTGCTTCAGCCATTCCTCATAGTTACCTTTATACGGATAGCATATGCCGCGGTCAAGCTCAAGAATCCAGTCAGTCACATCCGACAAAAAATAGCGGTCATGGGTGACGACAATGAGCGTACCCTTAAAAGGCTTGAGGTACTCCTCGAGCCACTGCACCGTCTCGGCATCGAGGTGGTTCGTCGGCTCATCGAGTAGGAGCACATCGGGTTGCGTCAGGAGCAAGCGGCAAATCGCGACGCGACGCCGCTCACCGCCCGAGAGCACGGCGACACGCTGTTCGGCTGGGGGACAGTGCATCGCCGCCATAGAACGCTCCACGACGGAATCGATATTCCAGTAGTCGTGGGCATCAATTTCATCTTGCAACCGCGCCATTTCGGCTTCCGCCTTAGGGTCATCGAGGTTGCAACAAAGTTCCTCATAGCGGTCGAGTTTAGCCTTAATCGGCGCAACCGCCTCGGCGACAACTTCGCCCACGGTTTTTGTGTCATCGAGTTGCGGCTCTTGAGGCAAGTACCCAACGCGTGTACCCTTGGCGACTTGCACGGTGCCCATGAGGTCCGTGTCAAGCCCAGCCAAGATCTTCAGAAGCGAAGATTTACCCGCGCCGTTACCGCCAATTACGCCAATGTGCGCACCATAGAAGAAGGAAAGGTTAACCTCCTTCAATATGGTCTTGGTGCCGACTTGCTTCGTTACATCAACTAGACTAAACTGGTATTCGCCCGCCATGATTATTCTTTAGAACCTTCTACCTTTACTCTTGAATCTCGCCCGCCTTGAGGCGCTTAAAGTAACTGCGCGTCTCAGCGACAACGACACCCGAGAGCGCAATAAGCGCGATCATATTTGGTACGGCCATAAGCCCATTCACGATATCCGCGATACCCCACACCGCCGAAATGGTCATGTAAGGGCCAATGAAGACGGCGAGAATGTAGAGCCAGCGATAAACTAGAACAGGCTTCATATTGCCATTTGAGAGATACTCAAGACACCTCTCTGAGTAATAGTCCCAGCCCAGAATTGTCGTGAAGCCAAAGAGCACGAGCGAAATCATAACGAGCGCGTCTGTAACCATCGGGGGCAGGAACGGAATGCCCACCGCGAACGCCTTCATCGTCGCCGCGGCACCCGTCGCCGCATTCGCACAATAAAGCTCCGAGACACTCTTGAACGACTCCGCCGAAACTGGCTGGCTCGTCATCGTGAGCGCGAGACCCGTCATTGAGCAGACGATAATCGTATCAAGGAAGGTGCCCGTCATAGAAACGAGTCCCTGACGGACAGGCTCCTTGGTTTGTGCCGCGGCCGCGGCAATTGGTGCCGAGCCTAGACCCGCTTCATTGGAGAAAATGCCGCGCGCGATACCCTTTTGCATCGCGACAATGATTGCACCGAGCGCACCGCCCGCCGCCGCCTGCACACCAAACGCACTCTTCACAATGACCGCAATCGCGGACGGAATCTTCTCGATATTGGAGAAAACTAACACGAGCGCGAACGCAACATAAAGTACGACCATGAACGGAATCACCTTCTCGCTCACATTCGCGATACGCTTAAGTCCGCCAATGACCACCATGCCGACGATGAGCGCGAGCACAATTGACCCGCCGATTGTCGCGTACGAATAGGAGTTGCCGAGAATCGTGCAGTTATAAACATCCGCCGTATCGATGTAGTTCTTAAAGAAGGTATTGAACGAACCGCAAATGGAGTTCACCTGAGTGAAAGTACCAATACCGAAGAGACCAACGAGCACACCGAAGAACGCGAAAATGCAAGCGAGCCACTTCCACTGCTTACCCATGCCGCGCTCAATATAGTAGAAGGGTCCACCTAAAACATGCCCCGTGACGGGGTCATGGTCACGATACTTAACCGCGAGCAAACCCTCGGCATACTTCGTCGCCATGCCGAAAAGTGCCGCGAGCCACATCCAGAAGATTGCGCCAGGACCACCCGCGACATAGGCTGTGGCGACACCCACGATGTTGCCCGTACCAATCGTCGCCGAAAGCGCCGTACAGAGCGCACCAAAACTCGTGACTTCACCCTTCGCGCCATGCTCAACTTTCTCATTCTTGAACATGTACTTGAGCGCACGCGGCAGTTGCACAAATTGCATGCCCTTTAAGCGAATCGTGAGCAATATCCCGCCAAACAAAATTAAGATAATAAGAAGCGGAACTGGGAAGCCGCCGATTTCAAACGACGTACCCCAAACCTTATCATCCACGAGATTCACGAAGTCCGTGAATCGATCCAACCATGTAGTTGCTAGCATTATTACTTTGTTACCTTTCCGTCCTTTCGCCTGAGAGATTGCTCACGACCCTTTCGCGAACTTACACCTTCGGCACCTAGCACCGCGCTAAGCTTCTCCGGACACTGCCAACGGCAGATATTTCTTATTATTATACCAAAAATCCGCCGCTTTAGGGGAATAAATTGCACTCCGCGGCCCTCCGCGGCCTTATTCAAGAGCAACTCCTGTAAATCCTGTTAATCCTGTCTAAAAACAAGACAAGAGATTAATAGTCAACTACGCCGCAGCGACCCCCACTAGTAGCCCTACTTACTATTAGTATTTGACAATAAATCGCGGAACCAATCTATATAGATCTCAGCAATTTTATCCTGCGAGAACCGCGCCGCTGTTTGCGCGGCATTATCTGCCAGGGCCTTCATCTTGTCTGGGTTGTTTCTAATAAGATGGAGCGCCTTCACCGTTTCCGCGACTTCTTCCTTGCCTAATGTGATTTGAATGGTGTTAATCCCAGGCGAGGCATAATCAGAAAAACAATCAAGATTTGAGAGGATTGTCGGAATCCCTAACGCCATTGCTTCCAAGGGTGCGACACCAAATGTTTCACCTTTTGCAGCCACTGACGGATATACAAAGCAATCTCCTTCTGCTATCTTTTCAGCCAATTGCCGCGGATCTGAAACAGCCCCAACCCATTCAGTCGCGACATTTGGTGCCAAGCTCTCCAGCCTTTTCACATAATCCTCACCGCCCCCACCGCGGCACTTGTCAGCCGTCCCGATAATCTTTAACTTAATCTTACACCCTTTTTCTTGATGATTAAATTGTTCTGCCGCTTTGAAGAGTATGTCGAGTCCTTTTTCTGGGTGAATGCGCCCAGCATACACAACAACGAAGTCGCTTGTACTTTGGCGTTTAGCTAACGGATGGAAAACTACCGCGTCAATTGGGTTGTTAATCACAACAATGTTTACCGCCCTTTTCACCTGCTCACGCAACTTTGCCGCGACGGACGAGGAAACGCATACAAAACCATGCACAAACGGATACAGCCAAAACTGCCCTTTGGGGATACGATGTACAGCATAAGCCAGTCTTTTGTACTTCCAACGAAACAAAGGGGCTAACACTGGCGACCAGAAAGTATTGCAAAGTAAGATATCCGTCGTAGGGCACCGACAAAGTGCTTTTACGGAATAAAGGAAGTCCCAGAAAAGGTCTTTTAATGTAGAACCCGTTCGGTTGTACTTCTTTAATCGCACACAATCCATCCCCTCCCCGCCCCCACAACAGATGAAGGTAACTGAGTGCCCCATCGCCTTCCAAACGCCACCGAGAAGATAATAAAGCTTTTCGACGGCACCAATTGCGATAGGCGGTAATTCTCCAAACGGAGATGTAATGACAACTATTCTTAGGGTTTTCCCAACATTGGACTTTGCCATAGTTTTTATGCAGTAACGACTCTGCGCAAATCTGCCGCGGAGACCGCCTCGCATGCATAAAAAGAGCGCATTCTTTCTTTATGCACTCTACAGTAGCCCTACCACAGGCTGGAAAGATTGCATGAAGAAACAATGCGCCCCGAGGGGACGCATCATCCACTCACATGTCGCACTTTCCTTGAAATAGTGGTAGTATTTCTGTAGAACGACTTGTTAGCGTTGACGCTAAATTATTAGACGACCTTAAAGAGCGGAGCGCGGCACTTTGCCACTTAAGCATTCCCTTGGTCTA
>CAVCAF010000052.1:0-14618 GCA_963600185.1 Azospirillum sp. 51_20
TGGTGGGCGCTTGTGGATAAGCGTGTCATGGCGCTCAAAGGCTTCGCCGCGAAGCCAAACGGACCCAGTGAGCGCGAGGCGGAGTCCCTCGCCCTTGAATGTGCCGCGTATGCAGAGTCCGCCCTCGGCTTTCTACGCACGCTGAGCGGTGACGAACAGTTCCGTGACATAGTCATTGCCGCGAAGGTGGACACCTTCCTCGCGAAATGGCGTGCGGCGGGCAAAGAAGTCTCGCTCGGCTATTGGGATGAACACGACCACTGGGTCGCGAAAACGACCGTCGGCTTCTTACGCGACCTCAAGACCGCTTATAGCCAACGCGCGGCACTCTATGCCCGCCGCGCCCAAAAAGGCTAACGCTGGTTGTGTTTAACGCAAAGAACGCAAAGGGCTTTGACGCAAAGGGACGCAAAGAATCTCACGCAGAGTCGCAGAGACGCAGAGGAGGAGATATTAGCCGTGTAGAGTTGTAGAATTGTAGAAAACTCTACATCTCTACATTTCTACACGGCTATAAAAAACCTCTGCGGTCTCTGCGGCTCTCGGGTGAGATAACAACAAAGGTAGGGTGCCCCGAGACGGTAACTCCCATCCAAAGGGGCACTTTTAGTCCATTTCCCTAAAATAGTGCTTGCTTTTTCGGGTGCATTTATGATAAAATATTAGACCAGTGTATTTCATACAAGTTGAAAGGATCAGTCTATTATGAAGATGACATGGCAACCGTCCAAGATTAAGCGGAAAAGGAAAATCGGCTATCGTGCGCGTAAGGCGACGAAAGGCGGACGCAAGGTGCTCGCTGCTCGTCGTGCGAAGGGTCGTAAACGCTTAACTCAGGTCTGAGGTAGGTAGATGTCCACGCGATTACCCGGGGCGAAGTACAAGCTAGTCTTCGACCGGGGATGCCCTCATCGGGGGCGTCTTATGTTGGCGTGGTCTTTACGGATAGAGGGCGCCAGCCAATTAGCTGGCGTCGTCGTTTCTAAACGAACCTTTCATGACGCGGTAGACCGTAACCGCGCCAAGCGGCTCATGCGCGAAGCGTATAGGTTATTAGTGAAGTCCCAAAAAGCGCCCGAAGGGGTGCTTTGGGTTTTCGTTGCACGCGCGGCGATGGCGGAAAAGAGTTGTGCGGATGTAATGAAGGAGATGCTCAGACTATGCGTGCGCTCCTAATATTGCTCGTCCGAGGCTATCAGGTTACCTTGAGTCCGCTTTTGGGGGGCAACTGCCGCTTTGAACCGAGTTGTTCGAATTATATGATAGAGGCTTTGCGCGTACATGGTGCCCTAAAGGGTACGCTTTTAGGGCTGTGGCGCATTCTGAGGTGCCATCCGTTTGGTGCCCAAGGTTATGACCCCGTACCGCCACGCGGCATGTGGCGCGTTGATTTTAGGAGAGACATTACAAAATGAATAAGTCAGAGAAGCTCATTTGCATCGTCTTAGGGCTTGTACTCGCCGTTTACATCTTTAATAGCATGCGCGACGCGAAAAAGGTACGCGAAAGTGCCGCGTCCGCCCCCGTCACCCAAGTGGCGACTGCTCCCGCACCGCAACAGCCCGCGGCACAAACTGCCGCGAACGCGGCACTTCCCGCGACACCCGCCGCGGCAAAACCTGTGGAGCTCGCCAAGCCTTCCACACCCGAAAAGGTAGTCACCTTAGAGAATGACGAACTTAAACTTGCCTTTACTTCGTGGGGGGCTGTTATTAAGGAAGCGACCCTAAAGGAGTATGCGCGTAATAAGGGCGCTGTTAGCGAGGAAAACCCCGCACTCGTTTTTGACTTCAAGTTCGCCCCCTTAGGGACGCTTGAGGGCATCCAAAATCTCGCCCCGAACGCGGCATATGAGGTAAGGAATGTCTCTTCTAATGAAATCGTCTTTGTAAATGCCGCGCTTACTCGTAAGTACACGCTTCTCCCCGGCTACAAGATTAAACTTGAGGAACACTTTAAGTCCATCCCGCAGGGACGCACCTATCTCACGGTCGGCTCTATGGCGATGGGTTCTAGCAAGAACGACCTCCTTTCCGTAGACAGTTGGACAATGAATGAGAAGGGTGGTACGGTTATCCACCATGGGGATAGCGACTCGCCCCTCAAACCTTTCCTTGTCGGTAGCTCTATGGGTTGTAGTGGTAGCAGTAAGGCGACGGGCTTGCCCCTCTCGGCAAATGTTCCATTCCCAGGTGAGCAAAAATGGATTGCTCTAAAGGATCGCTTCTTCGTCACTGCCCTCGTAGACTCCTCCCTTACGAATGTCGGATTCGAGTCCACAATTACCCGCGACCCCCACGCGGCAAATTACCGTCCAGAACGCGTTTCGGCGCGTGCCGCCTATGACACGGGGGCGGAAGTCCGTACAAGCACCTTCTATGTCGGCCCCAAGAAGCAGTCCCTTTTGTGGGATATGGGCATGAAGGATGTCATGGAGTTCGGCATGTGGCGGTGGGTATGCTATCCGCTCGTCTGGGTGCTGAATGTGTTCCATGGTGTTATCCCGAGCTTTGGTATAGCCATTATCCTCCTAACGGTGCTCGTGCGCCTAATCTTCTGGCCGCTTACCCATAAGTCCACGGTCGGCATGAAGAAGATGCAAGAAATCCAGCCGCTTATGAAGGAATTGCAGGCTAAGTATAAGGATAATCCCCAGCGCCTGCAGCAGGAGACTTGGCAACTTTACAAGGAGCGTAAGGTTAACCCGATGAGTTCGTGCTTGCCGATGCTCGTGCAAATTCCCGTCTTTATCGCGCTCTTTAATGTCCTTAGGTCGGCAGTTGAACTCCGCTACGCGGGCTTCCTCTGGATACCTGACCTTTCCGAGCCAGAAGGGCTTTTCGCCTCTTGGTTCCCGTTCGGCGGACTCAATATCCTGCCTATTTTGATGGCGGCGACTATGGCGCTACAAAGTGCCCTCACGCCTTCCACGGGGGATAAGAGCCAGCAACGGATGATGATGGTCATTATGCCGATTATGATGCTCGTCATGTTCTATTCGTTCCCCTCGGCACTTTCCCTCTACTGGACGATTTCACAGGTTCTAAGTATTGTCCAAATGTGGATGATTCGCCGCGCTTCGGCTAAGGCGAACCCTCCCGCGGCAGTTGAGGTTATTGACCCACCCCAAACGCGGCAGATGCGCCGCCATGCGAGTGCAAATTAAGTAGGAGGCCCTACCTAAAATGATTGAGTCCCGCAGAAGTTGGTATGTCGCGAGCGCGGCACTTCTCGGGCTCATAGTCTTTAGTATAGCCTTACTTATCCAAACCGCCAACTTCCGCACCGCCGTTGAGCGCATGGCGGAAAATGACATCCGTGATAAAACCGAGGTCGCCGTCGGTATTTTGGGTCCCCTCCTAGAAAAGGGCGATAAGGCGGCGATTGAGGAATATTGCCGCGCACGGCGGGCGGATGGCGTTCGGGTCACGATTGTGGATGCAAAGGGCGACATTCTAATTGATACGGATAACGCGACACTCAACCACGCGAACCGTGCCGAGATTCACCAAGCCCTTTTGGGTAAGGACGGCTTGATTTTGCGCCGTTCGGATACCCTCGGCTCTTACTGGCTTTATTGTGCCCGCCGCACGGGCGACTACATTATTCGGTTCTCGATCTCATACGATGATGTATCGCGTCCCGTGCGGCTGGCTCTTCATGGTTTTATTGCCGCGGCAATTGTCGGGGCGTGTGCCGTATTCCTTATCTTCTATTTAACGCGGCGTTTGGCGACCCGCCTCGAATTGCAAACGGTGCAACTAGAAGCCGCTAAGGCGAATGAGGCTTTCCGCCGCGACTTTACATCAAATGTAACCCACGAACTGCGCACCCCCCTAACCGCGATTTTGGGTGCCGTGGAGATGATGGAAGATGATGCCGCACTTTCCCCCGAAGAAAAACAAGACCTTCGGCGCATTATCCATGCTCAGGCTTCCCGTTTAAGTGCCCTCGCGAAGGATGTCCTTTCTTTGGCGCGTATAGAGAGTGAACAAACCGAGCGCGATCCGCGGGACTTCTCGGATGTCGCGATAACGGATGTCGTCCAGAATGTGCTGACCCTTGAAGTGCCGCGTGCGAAAGAAAAGGGGGTTGCCCTAAACCTCGTCCAAAATGATAACGCGTCCATTCGGGGGGATGCCGATCTCCTAGAGCAGGCACTCGTTAACCTTATTGAGAATGCCCTCAGATATTCGGGCTCAGATCGTATTGATCTTGCCGCACGGATAGTTAAGGATAAACTTGAACTTTCGGTTACGGACTTTGGTATTGGCATCCCCGCCCAGCACCTAGCGCATATTTTTGAGCGCTTTTATCGTGTGGATAAGGCGCGTAGTCGTAGTTTAGGCGGTACGGGGCTTGGGCTCGCTATTGTGAAGCATATTGCGCTTTTGCATGGCGGGACGGTGGATGTCGAGTCCGAACAAGGTGCACATACAACTTTCCGCCTAACCTTGCCATTAAAGACGAAGTAAAAATCGTATGCACCAAGTCCGTCAAAATATGGTATAATATTTGCTTTCAGATAAGGAGTTCTATGAGCGAAGTAACTGATCAAGAAAGACGCCACAGTGCCGCACATATGATGGCGCGGGCTATTAAGAATTTGTTTGAGGATGTCCAGGTCGATATTGGGCCTGCGACGGACGAGGGGTTTTACTATGATTTTGACTTGCCCCACCGCCTTTCGCCTGAGGACTTCCCCAAGATTGAGGCTGAAATTGCGCGTTTAATCGCTTTGGATGAGCCTTTCGTTAAGAAAGAAGTCTCCCGCGAAGAGTGTGCGAAACTTTTGGCTGGGCAGAAGTATAAATTAGAGCGCCTCGCCGATATTCCTGAAGGCGAAGCGATTTCCACTTATTCGGTCGGCGATTATCTTGAAATGTGCCGCGGACCCCATGTGGAACACTCTAAGCAAATCGGGGTCGTTAAACTGACCCGTGTCGCGGGTAGCTACTACCGCGGCGATGAAAAGAATAAAATGCTCCAGCGCGTCTATGGCATTGTCGCCAAAGACCAAGCCGAATTGGACGCGATGATTGCCCGTGAGGAAGAGGCTAAAAAGCGCGATCACCGTGTTCTCGGTAAGCAACTGGAACTTTTCACGATTACCGAGCAGGTCGGTCCTGGACTCGCCCACTGGCTCCCGAAAGGTGCGCGTATCCGCGTCGCTATTGAGGAATATTGGCGTAAGAAACACTATGAAGCGGGCTACGAAATCGTTTATACGCCCCATGTCGGCCGCTCCGTCCTTTGGCAGACTTCGGGACACCTCGGGTTCTACAAGGATGGCATGTTCCCCTGCATGAAGGTTCAGGAAGGTTCGGGTAATGACGCGTATATTGAAGAATATTACGTGAAGCCCATGAACTGCCCGTTCCATATTCAAATTTACCAGTTCAAGAAGCGTAGCTACCGCGATTTGCCTATGCGTCTAGCCGAGTTGGGCACGGTTTACCGTTATGAGAAGGACGGCGTCCGTCACGGACTCTTCCGTGTACGTGGCTTTACTCAGGACGATGCCCACATTTTCTGCACGCCCGAACAAATCGTGCAGGAAATTAAGGATACTGTCGAGTTCGCGAAGAATATGCTGGGCAAGTTTGGCTTCCATGATATTCAGGCGTATCTTTCGACTAAGCCCGAGAAGGCAGTGGGCGACCCTGCGCGGTGGGAACAGGCGACGCAATCCTTGCGCGAAGCACTTGACCAAGAAGGGATGTCCTACGAAGTTGACGAAGGCGGCGGCGCTTTCTATGGTCCGAAGATTGATATGAAGATAAAGGACGCTTTGGGGCGTCCGTGGCAACTCGGCACCGTGCAGTTCGACTTCAACCTCCCCGAGCGGTTTAACTTGACCTATGTTGGCGCGGACGGTAAAGACCACCAGCCCTACATGGTCCACCGTGCTTTGCTCGGCTCAATTGAACGCTTCTTCGGCATCCTTATTGAGCATTATGCGGGCGCGTTCCCACTTTGGCTCGCGCCTGAACAAGTGCGCATTCTCCCAATTTCGGATAAGGCTCTTGACTACGCGAAGAAGGTTCAAGCGGCATTGCGTGCGGAAGGTTTCCGCGTCGATGTAGACGGCTCCCCCGATAAGCTTGGCGCGAAGATTCGCGAAGCGGCAATGCAAAAAGTGCCTTATCAGGTAGTTGTCGGCCCTCGCGATGAGGCGGCGCAGCAGATTTCGGTGCGTTCGCGTACGGATGGCGACTTGGGGGCAATGAAGATACCTGACTTTGTCGCACGCCTTAAGAAGGAATTAGAAGCCTAAGAGTACCCCAATGACCGCGATTATCGACTATAAGGCGGGTAATCTTACGAGTGTAAAACTCGCTTTTGCCGCGATTGGGGCAGAGGCGACGGTTACGCGTGACCCCGCCATAATTGCCGCGGCAGATCGCGTTGTTTTTCCGGGTGTTGGCGCGGCAAAAAGTGCAATGGCGAATCTCGCCGAATTGGGGCTAACGCAGGTCGTTCGTACAGCCGCCAATTCAGGTAAGCCATTCCTCGGCATTTGCCTTGGCATGCAGATTCTTTTTGAGCATAGCGAGGAAGATGGAGGCGTGGACTTGCTGGGTATTTTGCCTGGTAAGGTGCGGCGTTTCCCCGATGTCCCTGGCTTTAAGGTTCCCGAAATTGGTTGGAACCAAGTAAATGGCAAAACCGATTACTATTTCGTTCATTCTTATTATGCTGAGAAGGGGTCTTATACGATTGGCACGACGGACTATGCGGGTATAATCTTTACGAGCGCCGTGCGGAAGGGTAGTCTAATCGCCTATCAATTCCACCCCGAGAAGTCGGGGCGGGCGGGACTTGAACTCCTCAAGGAGTTTCTCTCATGCTAACCAAGCGCGTTATCCCTTGCCTAGATGTTAAGAACGGACGCGTCACAAAAGGCGTTAAGTTCAAGAACAATGTCGATTTGGGTGACCCCGTCGAAATGGCAGTCGCCTACTCGAATGGCGGCGCGGATGAACTCGTTGTTTACGATATTACGGCTTCCGCCGAACGCCGTCCAATAGATATTGGTATGGTCGCGGCAGTCGCCAAGGCTGTACGGATTCCCTTCGCCGTCGGGGGCGGCATATCGTCCGTCGCCGATATGGAGCGCGTCATTTTGGCTGGAGCGGAAAAGATATCCGTCAATTCGCTCGCCGTACGCAATCCTCAAATCATAGCCGAGGGTGCCGCGGCATTTGGGCGGCAGTGCGTTGTTTTGGGTATGGATCCCGTCCGTAGCGAGAAATGTCCGAGTGGATACGAGATAACGACGCGGGGATTCCGTGAGTTTACGGGCATGGACGCGGTAGAATGGGCGAAACGCGCGGCAGATTTAGGTGCGGGCGAAATAGTCGTCAATTCGGTGGATGCGGACGGTACCCGCGCAGGTTTTGAGCTAACGATTACGCGGCTTATTGCCGAGGCAGTCGGCGTGCCCGTCGTCGCTTCGGGTGGCGCAGGTAAGCCCGAACATTTAGTGGAAGCGTTCCGTGCGGGCAAGGCGGACGCGGCAATTGTCGCGGGGATGATTCATAGTGGCGAGTTTACAATCGCCGAAATTAAGCGCGTCATGGCTAAAGAGGGCATCCCTACGCGGCTAAGTTGGTAACATTTCAAGAAGGAACTACGAGTATGAGCAGGCAATGGATCGCGATTCTAGATTATGGTTCACAGTATACCCAGTTAATAGCGCGACGCATTCGTGAGCAGCAGGTTTATTCGGAAATTATCCGTTTTGATACGACCGCGGCGAAGTTGCGCGAGAACCTGCCCGCGGGCATTGTTCTCTCGGGTGGTCCCAATAGCGTATTTGAAGAAGGTGCGCCAGGCATTGACCCTGAGATTTTTAACCTCGGCATTCCTGTTTTAGGTGTTTGCTACGGTATGCAACTTATGAGCGAGAAACTGGGTGGTAAAGTTGCGCCTGGCGAATCGCGTGAGTATGGCAAGACCGAAATGACGACCGTGCCAGGCAATGTGCTCTTTTCGGGGTTGCCCGAGAAGTTTGTCGTTTGGATGAGCCACGGCGATCGCGTCGCGGCGATTCCTGAGGGCTTTCAAGTTTCTGCGACGAGTGCCAATTGCCCATACGCGGCAATTAGGGACGAGAAGCGCCGTTTTTATGCGATTCAGTTCCATCCCGAAGTCGTCCATACACAGTTCGGCAAGGAAATCCTCAGCAACTTCCTCTTTAAGGTTTGCGCGTGTAAAGCCGATTGGCAACTTTCGAGCTGGATAGATGAGACGGTTGAGAAGATTAAGAAGCAGGTTGGCGACGAAGAAGTCGTCCTTGGGCTTTCAGGCGGCGTTGATTCTTCAGTTGTAGCCGTACTTTTGCATCGTGCGATAGGGTCGCGCTTACATTGTATCTTCGTTGATAATGGGCTTCTGCGCTATAATGAAGATAAGCAGGTGGAAGAAATGTTCCACGCTAAGCTTGGACTCGACCTTTATGTTGCCCACGCCGCCCAGCACTTTTACGCGGCACTTAAGGGAGTCTCTGACCCCGAACAGAAGCGTAAGATTATCGGACGCGAGTTCATCAATGTCTTCGCTGAATGTGCGCGTAAGTATAAGAATTGCAAGTTCCTCGGGCAAGGCACTATTTATCCAGATGTTATTGAAAGTTCCCACGCCTTGAAGGGTCCTTCCCAAACCATTAAGAGCCACCATAATGTCGGCGGTTTGCCGCCTGATTTGAAGTTTGAGCTCGTGGAACCCTTGCGCGACCTCTTTAAGGACGAAGTCCGCGCGGTTGGACGCGTCCTCGGCATGGCGAGTGAATTACTTGACCGCCAGCCATTCCCAGGTCCTGGACTTGGCGTGCGCATCTTAGGGGAAGTGACGGAAGAAAAGGTAAAACTCCTTCAGCAAGCCGATCTGCGCGTGCAAGAAGAAGTGAAGAAACTCCCTGAGTACAAGACGATTTGGCAGACTTTCGCGGTGCTCCTGCCTGTGAAGTCCGTAGGTGTTATGGGCGACCAGCGCACATATGAGTATACATGCGCTATTCGTTCGGTCAACTCCATTGACGCGATGACGGCGGACTGGACGCATCTTCCATACGAGACACTCGCGACGATGTCCAATCGTATTATTAACGAAGTGCGCGGCATTAACCGCGTCGTTTACGATATTTCATCCAAACCCCCCGCCACAATCGAGTGGGAATAAGGTTAAAAACAATAAGCACGAAGTAGTTTGAAAATCGGGCTGAATATGGTATAATAATAGGTATAAAAATCTAAATAATAATAAAAGTATTGGGTTGATTATGTCAAAGATAAAGAAATCAGAAGAAACCGTGATTACATGGGCTTCGGGTAAGAAGTGCCCTGTCCGTCTCGTTGACGATGTATTCAACGAGGAGAACGAAGTTTTGGCGGAAACCTTGCGCGAATGTGGCAAGGGGCAAATGCCGCGCGTTTTGCTTGTTGCGGATTATAATGTCGTCCACTACACAGAGGGACTTGGCTCGCGTATTGGTCGTTATTTTCAGACTTACAATATTAAGCTTGCGGGCCCCGCAGTCATTTTGCCAGGCGGCGAGAGAATAAAGAACGATAAGAAGTTGAGTGTGGAGCGTGTAGCGCACGCGGCCATTGAAGCACGCATTGGCTGTAATGATGTTGTCCTCGCGATTGGTGGCGGTTGTGTGCTCGATGTGGCGGGCTTTGCCGCGGCGCAAATTCGCAATGGCGTTAATCTCGTGCGTATGCCTACGACAATTGCGACGCAGGCTGAAGGCGCGTACACCGACTTCGCCGCGCTTGATGATGGCTTTGTGAAAGATGCTTATCGGCTACCGTCGTATCCAGCGGCTGTCATTGTCGATATCTCCTTTACGCGCACTATCCTAGATGGCGTTTGGCGGGGTGGTGTAGGCGAATGCGTCCGCTACGCGCTTACTACAGACGCTTCGCTTTATAAGTGGATTGCCGCTAATGTGGAGACGCTTATTAAGCGCGACGAGAATATGGCGCGCGAGCTTGTTAAGAACATGATTGCTGTTCGTACGAAGAAGGGTCCCTCTGACTTCGCGATGTGGAGTGCTATGCGTCTTGAAGCAATGAGTAACTATCGCTTACCCCATGGTTACGCACTCGGCATTAGTTCGTGTCTGGAAGGTCTCTACGCGATTGAGCGCGGCATTCTTAAGGCGAGTGAATGGGAAGGCGTACCGCAACTCTTTAAGACCTGCGGCTCTATGCAAGGGCTTTCTCATAGCATCCGCCTCTTCCTTAAGCCCAGCAATGTCCTTATGGGACTTGACGCGTGGCAACTGGCGACGGGCAATATGGCGCGTCAGCTCCCGAAAGCGATTGGCAAGGCGGTTGTGGAAGAAGAACCTGACCGTGAAACTTATGAGAAAGTGATTTCTCATTTGGCTGAGAGCCTACTCGCTGTCTAAGAAGGAAGTAAGCACTAAAAAAAGAAGGCGGGCAATTGAGTTGCTCGCCTCTTCTTTTTATCTTTACTTCGCTAACTTACTTTGCTAGGTAGGCGTTTATGCCTGCCGCCGCGCGCCGTCCCTCACCCATTGCGAGAATGACGGTTGCCGCGCCGAGGACAATGTCGCCACCTGCGAAAACACCAGGAATGGAGGTTTCATTCGTCTCGGGGTTAACGACAATATTGCCGCGCTTGTTGACTTCGAGTCCCTCAGTCGTCGCGGGAATGAGTGGGTTGGACGCATTGCCGACCGCTACGACAACCGTATCAACATCGAGTACGAACTCACTACCCTCAATGGCTATGGGGCTACGGCGTCCCGAGGCATCGGGCTCACCTAACTCATACTTAAGGCATTCAAGACCCTTAACTTTGCCCTTATCATCGCCTAGGACGCGTTTGGCATTTTGAAGGGTACGGAACTCTACGCCTTCCTGTTTGGCGTGATGCACTTCTTCGGCACGCGCGGGCATCTCGGCTTCACTGCGACGATAGACGAGATAAACCTTTTCAGCACCTAGGCGAAGAGCCATACGACTCGCGTCCATCGCGACATTGCCGCCGCCGAGAACAGCGACGCGTTTACCATGCCAATAGGGCGTGTCGTTGTGCTCCTCGTCATAGGCTTTCATGAGATTCGCGCGCGTCAAATATTCGTTCGCACTAAAGACACCTGTTAAGTTCTCGCCTTCAATATTCATGAACTTGGGGAGCCCCGCGCCTGTGCCGACAAACACCGCGTCAAAGCCGTCCTTTTCCATTAAGTCCTTGAGCTTGCGGGTGCGCCCCACGACAAAGTTTGTTTCAAGCTTAACGCCAAGCTTCTTGAGTGAGTCAATCTCATTTTGGACAATTGACTTAGGCAAGCGGAATTCAGGGATGCCATAAACGAGCACGCCGCCTGGCTTATGAAACGCCTCGAACATCGTGACCGCGTGCCCCGCGCGTGCACAGTCCGCCGCGACCGTAATGGAGGCGGGACCCGAGCCAACGACCGCGACGCGTTTGCCCGTAGAAGGGGCGAGGGTATCAGGTTCTGCCGCGCCCGATTCACGGACGGTATCGGCGCAGAACCGTTCCACGCGCCCAATCGCGACGGCTTTATTGACATCTTTCAGCAACTTGCCCATTGTGCAGAACTTCTGGCACTGCTTTTCTTGTGGGCAGACGCGTCCGCAAACGGCGGGTAAGAGCGAGGTCTCGCGGATGATTGCGAGTGCACCCTTAAAGTCGCCTTCCGCGGCTTTTTCGAGAAAGCCAGGGATGTTAATCGCGACAGGGCAACCTTTCATGCAGGGCTTGGCTGGACACTGTAAGCAACGCGACGCTTCTTTCTTCGCCATTTCGGCGGTGTAGCCAATCGCGACTTCGTTCATATTGTGGGCGCGTACAAAGGGGTCTTGCTCAGGCATTGCCTGCTGGGGAAGCGCCATTTTTTCTTTTGGTGTCATATCTCTAAAATCCTTCTCTTTACTTGGTCGGAGCCGTGAAAATACCCGCTTTGCAAAGGTGTTCTTTTGCTTTTTGTTCTTCGGGCTTGAAAGAACCCATGCGCTCGAGCATAAGTTCCCAATCAACTTGGTGCGCGTCAAACTCAGGGCCATCCACGCAAACGAACTTCGTTTCGCCGCCAATACTAATACGGCAACCGCCGCACATACCCGTACCGTCAATCATGATGGTATTGAGGGAGACAGTCGTTTTGACATTGAAAGGCTTCGTTGTGAGCGCACAGAACTTCATCATAATCGGCGGACCAATCGCGATAACTTCATCCACCGCGCCTTGCTCACAAAGTTCCTTGAGCGGTTCCGTGACGAGGCCCTTGCGTCCCGAGGAACCATCATCCGTCATAAGGATAAGCTTATCGCCTGCAATCGCGCGCATTTCTTCTTCCATAACAAAAAGGGACTTGTTGCGTGCGCCCATGATGATCGTGACATCATTCCCTGCGGCTTTGAGAGCTTGGGCAATGGGGTGCATGGGGGCGACACCAATGCCGCCACCCACGCAAACGACGCGTCCAGCAGGCTCACCATTCGTGCCGCGGATGGAAGTTGGGCGTCCGAGAGGTCCGAGAAGGGCACCGAGCGCGTCGCCAACGCCGAGCTTGGCGAGTTTCATTGTCGTTGCGCCCACGGTTTGGTAAATAAGCGTAATTGTGCCGCGCGTGGTGTCGGCATCGGCAATCGTCAAGGGAATGCGCTCGCCATGCTCTACATCTACCATAAGGATAACGAACTGCCCCGCCTTGCGTTCATTCGCAATGAGCGGCGCTTCAACTACGATCTCAAAGACATTGTCTGAGAGCTGCTTCTTTTCTAATATTTTATTCATATCTACTGACTATTTTACCATATTCGCGCCGAAAAGGAAAGAGCAAAAAAGAGACGCGGACTTATTTTAGTTGCCGCGTCTCTTTCCTCCGTTGGAGGCCGAGGGTGTTAGCAAACGCCCTGAGCGACCATCGCGTCCGCAACCTTGACGAAGCCTGCGATATTCGCGCCCATCACATAGTTGCCCTTGTGACCATACTTCGCCGCCGCTTCATAGGCATTGTCGTGAATGGACTTCATAATGCCTTTGAGCTTGTTGTCAACTTCTTCAGAAGTCCACGAGAGGCGCTCAGAGTTCTGGCTCATCTCGAGACCCGAAGTCGCTACGCCGCCCGCATTCGAAGCCTTGCCTGGGCTGAACATAATCTTCGCCTTGAGGAACTTCTCAATTGCTTCGGGGGTGGAAGGCATATTCGCGCCTTCGCCGACGAGCGTGCAACCATGCTTGAGAAGGTAGTCCGCGTCTTTACCATTAAGTTCGTTCTGCCGCGCACAGGGGAACGCCGCGTCAATCTTGTCGGCGATCTGCCAGCTGTTGGCGTTCGCATAGAACTTAACGGCTTTGGTCTTCTTCGCGAAGTCAGCGAGTTCGCCGCGCTTCACATTCTTAAGAACCATGATGTCCTTGAGCATCTTCTCGGTGAGACCATCCTTAACATAGATAGCACCCGAACGGTCAGAAAGCGTCAAGACTTTCGCGCCGAGTTGCATGAGCTTCTCTGCCGCGAACGAAGCGACATTGCCCGAACCCGAAATCACGCACTGCTTGCCCTCGAAGGTCTCGCCCTTAACCGCGAGCATGTTCTGCGCGAAGTAGATGTCGCCGTAGCCCGTCGCTTCTGGACGGATAAGTGAGCCGCCGAAGCTGAGACCCTTGCCCGTCAAAACGCCCGTCCACTCATTGGCGAGGCGCTTGTACTGTCCGAAGAGATAGCCGATCTCGCGTCCGCCAACATTCATATCGCCCGCAGGGACATCTGTATCGGGACCAATATGGCGGTAAAGTTCCGTCATGAAGCTCTGGCAGAAGCGCATAACTTCCGCATCGCTACAACGCTTGCCAGGCGTGTGGGGGCTCTGTTTCGGATTGAAGTCACTACCGCCCTTGCCGCCACCCATGGGGAGCGTGGTGAGCGAGTTCTTGAAAACCTGTTCAAACGCGAGGAACTTAAGGACGCCGAGATTGACCGTCGGGTCAAAACGAAGACCTCCTTTATAAGGACCAATCGCGCTGTTCATCTGGACGCGATAGCCGCGGTTGACACGGATGATCCCCTTGTCGTCCACCCAAGGGACGCGGAACATAATGACGCGCTCAGGCTCAACCATGCGCTCGAGAATCGCATTCGCCTCATATTGCTTGTTGGCCTTCAACACAGGGTCAAGGGTCATCAACACTTCGTCAACAGCCTGAATGAACTCGGGTTCATTCGCGTTCTTCGCCTTGACGGAGGCGAGTACCGATTCAACATACTTACTCATATGAGTCCTTTTCTTTACTTTTGATTACAGATTGTGTAAATCTTTACTAATTTGATAGCACAAAATGTGCCAAATCGCCGCGTCCGCGGCAGTTCTTGCAGTTCTTTACACCACGCGTAATGCTAATTCCGCACTATTTACAATTTATGCTTGCCAACATTTGCCTCACGCAGAGCCAAATAAGAACTCAAATCCTGTTAATCCTGTTAATCTTGTCTAGAAACAGACACCACCAGTCGCCTAGTAGATCCGTGGGGGCGTTAGGTTGCGAAGCGGAAACGCTTCGCGCTCCGCGCGCGGCATTCTAGTTCCCCCAAGCGCAGGCGAATTCCCTGTTCC
>CAVCAF010000053.1:0-14588 GCA_963600185.1 Azospirillum sp. 51_20
TATAACAAAACGGACAGTATTTGGCAAACGGGGCCTTTACTGGCTTCTACCATTTCCGTAGAGAACGGACATTATTATAGCAAACTGCGCACATCCTCTCTCTAGTGTTTGGGGGCTAATTATGGTATAATAGTGGGGTATGAAGATGACTCATAAACTAGTCTTACTTAGCCTTATCCTATCCGTGGCAGAAGGGATGTTTGCCGCGGAGGCGCCTGTATTATCGGATGCCGAGATTTGGAATGCGGGCGTTGAGGCTTATCGCGCCAACAATACGACGAATGCGCTTAAGTTGTTGCGTCCGCTTATGCTGTCGCGTGAGTTCGGTGCGCGGGCTTCAGAAGTTGTCGCGGCGATTAATTACAAGGCGGCGCACAGTCCGCTCGAGAGCACGAATGCGCTTCAGCGTTTAGAGGAGAGTGCCCGCGCATCACAAATTACCCTAAAGGCGAATCCTAAAGACGAACGCCTTAACCGCAACTTCACGCGTGCGACGCAAGACCTCGCGGCACTTCGTGAGACGAAGCATGTTAATGATGTAATTGCCGCGGCGAACGGACAAGATCCCGCCGCACTTCTTGACCGTGCGGTTGACGAGGCGCGGCAGTTGATGCTAGAGGCTTCGACCTATCAAACGAATGCCGCGCCGCGTGCCGTCGCCTTAGCCGACAGCCTCTCAAAGCGTGCCGAGCAGTTGACGGATATGTGGTATCCCGTTAAAAACGCGATTCATCAGTCCGTCACCAATGAACAGCAAGCGGCGATAATTGAAGATCAGATCGCGACGGCTCAAGGGCATACACGCGCGGCAGCGGAGAAGTTCGCGGATATGGATGAGGCGGCGTATGGCGATATTGCCGCGGCGGAAGACGATATCACGCGCTTCAATAAGATGACGGCTTCTGCACCGCAGGCTCTCGCGCGGGATACTGTCGCCCAATCGAATGCGTGGCTAGATGTGGAAACCATCAACAATCGTGCGTGGCAACCCGAGGCACTGGACTATACGCGGCGCTTTCGCGCGGCGTTTCCTGCTTGGGCACGCGCTTACGAACAGCAGGCGCAGTCCGACACAAACAAGCCGCCCTTTACGGCTGAAGCACAAGCCGAGATTTCAAAACTCTCTACGGAACTCGAGAAGAAGCAGATGGAATGCGTTGGAAAGCCACTTCCGCCTCAGCAAGAAGAGTGCCTCGCGATTCTTGCACGCATAAATGAACTTATGCCGAAGGATAAGAATGGCGGCGGCTCCAACAATCAAAACCAGCCTCAGAATAACCCGAACCAACAACAGCAACAGCAGAATAATCCGCAGCAGTCGCCTGATAATAACGAGGAACAGTCCCCCGAGAACAATAATAACGACCAGCAAGAAAACCAAGAAAACGAGAATGACGAACAGAAAGGGGAGGGCGAGCAGTCCCCCGAAGAGCAGGAAGCCGAAGCAACTTTAATGAAAGCGCAAGAACGCACCGATGAACATGAAGCGGAGAAAAAGGCGCGGGTGCGCAAAGCGGCATTGCCGCCAAATGAAAGAGATTGGTAAATGAGAATTGTTGTTGCCTGTGGTGGAACTGGCGGACACGCCTTTCCGGGTTTAGCCGTCGCCCAAGCGTTGCAGAAGCGTGGGCATGAAGTCGTATTGTGGTGTTCAGGACGCGATGTGGAAGCGGGCGTTCTAAGTCAGTGGCAGGGCGCACGCTTCGCGACGGGTGCGAAGCAACTATCTGTGCGTAATGGCTTCGCAATTGTACGCGCCTTCTTTAAGTGTCGGCGCGAGATTCGCCGCTTCCGTCCGGATGTCCTTTTGGCGATGGGGAGTTATTCCTCCTTGCCCCCCGTCCTCGCGGCGTATGTCTCAGGCGTGCCGATTACGCTTCACGAGGCGAACACGGTTCCGGGCAAGGCAGTGGACTTTCTGTCGCGCTTCGCGAAATGTGTCGCGACGAGTTTCGATGTGACGGCGAAGTACTTGCCGCATAAAAGGGTGGTGCGTACGGGACTTCCTGTGCGCGATACGATTGCCGCGGGCAAGCGATTTGACTTTATCCCGCCGAACTCATTCGTTATCTTCGTCACAGGCGGCAGTCAGGGTGCGCATAAAGTCAATCAACTCGCGAGTGCCGCGCTCATAAAGGTCGCGAATGAACTCGCGCGGAAGGCGGATGGCGTAAAGCGTCCTCTCTATGTCATTCATCAGACAGGGATTCTCGATGAGGGACGCGTTATCGCGGACTATGCCCGCGCGGCAATCCCCAGCCGTGTTCATGCCTTTGAGCGCGAAATGGCGAATGCTTTCGCTTCCACTGATATTGTTATTGCGCGTGCAGGGGCTTCTACTTGCTTTGAACTCGCCGCGTGCGCAAAACCAGCTCTGCTCATTCCGCTCCCGTCGGCTATGCGCAATCACCAATTCGAGAATGCCCAAGCGTTCGTTATTAAAGGCGCGGCGGATGCCGCGAACCAAGTCGATCTTACGGCGGACGCTCTCGCACGCTACTTACTCAATAAGTATGACCACCCCGAGAGCCTTCAGAAGATGAGCGAGAAGATGTCCGCTCTTGCCGAACCGAACGCGGCACTTCGTGTAGCCATGCTTGTTGAAGATGTTGGGGCGGGCACGCATACCCTAAAATCATGAGGATCTTAAGGAGTTTTCTATGCAACTTGTAACACCCGCAATTAGCCAATCAATGTCCTCCTCAAGCTGGATTCGTAAGATGTTTGAGAAGGGGATTGAGCTTAAGAAGCAATATGGCGAAGACGCGGTCTGCGACTTCTCACTTGGCAATCCCGATGTGCCACCGCCTGCACGCACCGAGCAAGTCCTTAAGGAAATTGCTACCGCGGCAGTTAAGCCGCTCGGGCTCGGCTATTGCCCAAACGCAGGCATTCCCGAAGTACGCGCGGCATTAGCGGCTTGGCTAACTAAACAGCAAGAGACACCGCTTGCCGCGAAGGATGTTATTCTCACGGTTGGCGCGGCAGGGGGACTCGTCAGTTTCTTTCGTGCCGTCGTTGAATCAGGCGATGAAATCCTTACGCCTGCACCTTATTTCGTGGAATATGGTTCGTATTGCGGACACTTTGGCGGCGTATTAAAGGAAATTCCTTCAATTCCGCCAACTTTCCGTCCAGATGTCGCCGCGATTGCGAGAGCCCTAACGCCGCGGACGCGGGCAATTATCCTCAACTCGCCAAATAATCCCACAGGCACAATTTATCCAGCTGAGGTAATTGCAGAAATTGCCGCGCTCGTTGATAAGGTTAATGAGACGCGTGAGCGCCCTATCTTCATTATAAGCGATGAACCCTATCGGGCATTTGCTTACGATGGGAATACGGTGCCCGCGATGTTGCCGTTCTCTAAGTGGGTCTGTGTCGTCGGCAGTTTCTCAAAGACGCTTTCCTTGGCGGGCGAGCGTATTGGCTACTTTGTCGCGAACCCTGCCATGCCCGACCAAGCGACACTCATGGCGGCAGTCACCCTAACCAATCGCACCCTTGGCTATGTAAACGCGCCTGTAATTGGACAGCGCCTCGCCGCGGCACTTTTGAATGAGACCGTCGACATCGCTATTTATGACCGTCGCCGTAAGCTTATGGCGAAAGTCTTGCGCGACGCGGGCATTGAGTTTGAAATGCCTAAGGGCGCATTCTACATCTTCGCGAAGTCGCCTGTCGCGAATGACCTAAAGTTCGTTGAAGCACTCCTTGAAGAAAAGATCCTCGTTGTGACGGGCAAGGGCTTCGGCTTCGCGGGGTATGTCCGCCTAAGTTATAGCGTGGACGAAAACATCATTCTTCGCTCAGCGGCTGGCTTTAAGCGTGCCGCGGAAAGGTTGCGCGTATGATTATTGCTTCTCTCTCTTTACCATTCCTTCTCGCCGCCGCGCCTCTTACAGTGGATACTGCCGCGCGGACAGTTACCTTCACAGCAACGGCAACAGGGTATGCAACAGATGTCCCCCTTGAGTTCTTATTCGTGGGTCCTAACTCAGATAGAGACTACGAAGCACTCTTCGTTACGGAATCGCCCTTAAGCGAAATTGCGAACGCCTGCGCAAAGATTGGTTTACCGCTCGGACACCCCATCAATGCTAAGCGTTGCATTCTCCGTGCGGTAGGAGAGAATGTCACGCTCACGCCTAATCTTGACTCCCTTATAAAGGATGTCGAGGCGACTACGAACATTTTCCCACCCATCATCTATACGGGCGGAACGCGCAATGCGAAAGGGGATCTCGTCGCCGATACAGAAATGCCCGCGACATTCTTTGCGCTTTATAATTGCGGACAGTCTCCGCTTCAGTTTAACGCCGTACTTGATCAGTCTCAGAACTACGGACGCTTCAAGCCCGCGAAGACTTTCCCGAAGGGTGAACGCCATACCTTCACGCTCACATGGAGCGGCATAAAGGCTGTTAAAGAAAAGGTTCTCGCGCTCTCCCCAGCAACGGCGTTACAAGATCTCGCGAAGTTTAGTAATGAGGCGGGGACGAGCGAATGGAATCTCCTCGCCACCTTTGATAAGTCCTTTACTTTAAAGCAGGCGATTGGTGTCGCGAAAGCACTCGATATGATTGACTCCGCGCATATTAAAGTCAATGGCGTGAAAGAAGTGGAGTTCTACTTCCGCACCTATTTACCGCTCGCCGCTTGGCGTGACCGCGCCGCACGGCTTGCGCAACCACCCGAGATTCACTTTAAAGCGGACGGCATTAAGGTTACGCATATCGTTGAGGACTGGTCTGCACCTGAGGCGACGGAACCTAAGTTGAATGTGGTTGAGAAGGGGTTCTCGTCCGTCGAAAGTGCCGCGCAATATGCCGCGTCCCTCGTCGGCAAAACCCAGACTATGCTACTATATGCCCCGCCAACCGAGACGCTCAAGAGGCTCTACGCGTTCCGCCGCGCCGTGAAGGGCGAGAATGTCCTTAACTGGTATGTCTTTGAAGAAGAATGAGCTACGCTGATTCACAACCACTCGCCGCGCGTATGCGTCCTGAGTCCCTCAATGAAGTCGTGGGGCAAGAGCACATTCTAGGCGAGGGTAAGTTGCTAAGAAGGGTGATTGAGGCGGATAGACTCACAAATGTCATCTTCTATGGTCCGCCCGGCTGTGGTAAGACGACCCTTGCCGAAGTGATTGCGCGCACGACGAAGCGCAACTTTGTGCGCCTCTCGGGCGTGGTTTCTGGTGTCGCAGATATCCGTAAGATATGCGAGCGAGCCCGCACGGAACTTGGCGGACTTGGGACGCTACTCTTTATTGACGAGATTCATCGCTTTAATAAATCCCAGCAAGATGTCCTTTTGCCTTATGTGGAGGATGGGACAGTTATCCTTATTGGCGCGACGACACATAATCCCAACTTCTTTATCAATACGCCGTTAACTTCGCGCTCACTCGTCTTTGAACTCCATTCATTAAGTCCGGCGGCAATTGAGACCTTGCTTGACCGAGCGATGACAGATGCCGAGAAGGGGTTTGGTAAGATTAAGACGGTATTTGACGCGGACGCTAAATCATTCCTCGCGACAATCTGCGACGGAGATGCCCGCCATGCCTTGACCGCGCTTGAAATTGCAATGCTCTCTACGCCGCCCGATGAGAAGGGGTGCGTCCATCTCTCGCTGGAGATTATCCAAGAGTGCATTCAAAAGCGTCAAGTGCGCTATGATAAGAAAGAAGATGAGCATTACGACACTATCTCGGCGTTCATTAAGTCTATTCGCGGTAGCGACCCCGACGCGGCGATTTATTGGCTCGGGAAGATGCTTGTCGCGGGGGAGGATCCGCGTTTCATTGCGCGGCGGCTCGTTATTAGCGCGAGTGAGGATATAGGCAACGCAGACCCCCGCGGCATTTCTGTCGCCGTTGCCGCAATGCAGGCGTGTAATTTCGTTGGCATGCCCGAGTGTGCACTTAACCTCGCGCAAGCGACAACCTATCTCGCGACAGCTCCTAAGTCAAACGCGAGTTACCTCGCCGTAAATGCCGCGATGGACGACATCCGTTCTGGAGCCGTCCAGCCTGTCCCCGAACATCTTAAGAATAAGCATGTAAAAGCAATTGGCAGTAATGAAGTGACGGAATATAAATATCCGCATGATTACAAAGACCATTATGTTGAGCAAGCTTATTTGAGGATTCCCAAACAGTACTATAAACCAACTAATGAAGGGTATGAAGCAACTATCGCTAAACGCCTAGCCGCGCTCAATGCGAAGTTAACATAACCGCCATTAGGCGAACTTTACAACAGATTTATTATTAAGGAAAGAATACCATGATTAACTACGACAACCAACCGCCTCAAAATGACGCGCTCCCTAATAATGATAATAAAATGAGCGTCTATTCTCCGTCTACGGATAGCCTTGGCGACTTCCCCGTCCTCAAGGCATTCCAGCAATATATAAACGAAGAACAAGCGAAGGCGCAGAAACGGATGATGATGATGTGTGGCGTTTTCATCATCATTCTCGTTTTAGTCGTAAGCGTCTTTACGATCTTACTTGTGAACGCAAATCGTGAAAACGCGGGGCTAAATGGACGGCTCTTTGAAATTGCGACGCGTCCTCCAGCAGTGGATACACGCGCGAACGGACAAAATGCCGAGTCCATAAAGGTTCTGACGGACTCCTTAACGCAGATGCAAACCCAGATGACGGCACAGCAAGCGAAACTCGTAAAAGAGCAACAGGAACTTTTTGAAGAGAAGCTTAAAATGCTAACAAAGCCTGTTGAAAAGCCCGACACCCCTTCTCCAGCCCAGATTGCGACGGAAAATAAATTAAAGGCAATGGAAGAGCGCCTTCAGCGCATGACCAATCAGATCAAGAAAGATAAAGAAGAATTAGCACAGCAGAAAGAAGGGGTTCGCCGCCTTAAAGTTGAACTTGAAAGGCGACAGCTTTATCCTGAATACTATGGGCTAGAAGACGAGAATCCCCCTTCTAAGAGCGTCCGCGCGGCGAAGAAGACCCCTTCTAAGAAAGCTTCCGCGGCGGTTAAGGAGCCGTTAACTGAAGAGGATACGCCTACTGAAGGGGCGGAAGCACCTTCTAAGAAGTCCGATTTATCAGGCTATATTAACTATTTCGATCAATACGAAGATGATGAGGACGCGCCTGCCCCGAAAAAGGCACAGCCAAAAAAGGCTGTTAAAAAGACGGCAGAAGCCCCCCTTCCCGCTTATGACAACTTGAGTGTTGGCTCAGGTTCGAGCGATTCGCTTGATTGGCAAATCCCCTTAGACTGAAGAAGATAAAGGCTACCCTTCCTGATTATCCGCAGATTTACGCTATTTGCTGGTAATGCGCCAGATTTGGACTTTGTTCTTAGGCAAGCGCACTTTCAAAGGTAAGGTTTGCGTTTCGCCTGAGATAAGATCCGTCGCTTCGCGATATGCGGGTGGGATGTCTAGGGAGATTTCCGCGTCACTCGTCATTTCGCGCTCGCTCATAATGGGCAGATAATAGGCATCGCCCTTCTTAAGTAAGTTCACGCATACTTCACGGCGCGTTGACCGTACAGGCGAGGGAACGCCGACATCCGCGGCAATTTCCGCTAAATAGGGCTTCGAAGTTAAAAGTGCCGCGTCCGTGCGTGTATAAGGGATGTAATTATTCGCCCAAAGCACATAGACGGTTCCTTTGCCAAAACTCTTACGCGTCAGAGCTGGTGCGCCCTTCGCGTAGTCATTTGTAAAGCGCATAAGAACTTCACCCGCGTCTTCCGCCGCTTTTGCCGCGGAACGCAAGCGGACGGCGAATCGATTCTCATCGCCCTCTGCGCGAGACCACCAAGGGGAACTTTCGTCAACGGTTGCTGCCGCGTACCAATCGGGATGCCAAATAGAGGTTGGCTCGGGTACGCCCAGTGCCTTCAACAAGGCATTTGTTTCGCCTGGACGCTCTAGAACTTCCCGCCCAAGCGTCCAATGCATATAGAGCGTACCGCCTTTGGCAACATACTTGACTAGTTCATCTATCTCGCTTTGGTGTAAGGCACTTTCCATGGGCGAGGCAAGGACAAGTTTCGCCTTCTTCCATTTCGGCGTGACACTCGTGCCGATAAGCAACTGCGCATTCTGAACCATTTCATAGTTCCATTCGCCAAATTCAATACCCTTTGAAGAAGTCCAGCCCGCAATCTCATTGTCGAGCCGCTCCGCACCACGCAACTCCTCGTTGATAGATATGAACTTACAAAACCGCGCGAAACCGTGTTTCTCTGCCCACGCGGCATTGCTCATATCCACTTCCTGCGGTGTAAACATCTTAAAGTGTGTCATGAGTCCGCCACCCTGAAGCATATTAAAGACTGAGACATCCAGTTGCGTCTCGCCCCACGCTTTCCAATTCGCGCAAGAGATTTCTTCCGCGCGTTGCGGCATGCCCGCCTCGGCAACCGCCGTCATTAAATAGCCGCGATTTGGTACGGCACACCCTCCGTTCGCCGTGATTACACCAATTTTGGAATAATCGAAGAACTTTGCGCCGAGCGTTGGCGGTGCACCATAGATCATAATCGAGCGATAGGGGTCGCGTGCACGGAACTCTTTAACGATATCATACTGCAACTTCTCTAGGCGATAAAGTTTAAAGTCCTTCCAATCTCGCAGGCGCGTAGTAGTGTCTTCGGGGCGCGGATGCAACTGGTGCGGAGGCTCAACTTCCCTAAACGAGCGATAATTCGTCCCCCAAGCAGTGTTGAGATTACGAATACTCTTCTTATAGCACCGCGCCACATATTTACGGAAGTTGGCGCGTGTATAAGGGTCGTAGCCCTCAAACCAGCCGGACCAACCCGCGTCACCGCCATGCTCAACGATGTAGAAGTACCCGAGTAGCGCGGGGTGTCCCTTTACATGGTCGCACACAGCCGTCGCGAAGTTAATCGCGTATTGTCGCCCTTTCGGATGATTGAAGACATTAAATCTGCCACCATTAAAGAGGTAAATGGTATGCCCAAAGATGCGCCCTTCCTCATTCTGCGTAAACCACGCGGGCATCCATTCGGGCGGCTTCAGCGAGCCGAATGTGACATAGCAACCAATGCCGCGCTCTTTCGCCGCGTCTAAAACCGCGTCCAGCATCTTAAAGTCATAAACGCCTGGCAAGGGTTCCATCATCTCCCATGAAAGCGAAACCTCAATTTCGCGCTTTAAACCCTGCGCGAGCATTTGATCCATGAGGTGGATATACCATTTAACGGAGTCCGCCCTATTATGAATCATCGGATTAAAGAGGACGAGGGACTTCTTGCCGATGCGGATATCTTCACCGCTTGCGAGGGGCGGCTCATGAAAGTCGTGCGCGTCGCCAACTGCCTCGGCACGAATCTTCGCTTGCGCGGCTAACCGTTCTCGTGCGGGCGCATTCAAATCGGTTTCCGCAACTGGTGCGTGCTCTTTCGCGGGGCTACCCTTAAAGACATCGTAGCGAATTGTCCATTCCCGTGCGAACCCAGGCTTTGCTTCCTCACTTTCGCCCTCGCGCCAATTCGCCGACCACTTAAGATGCAACCAATAACTGCCTTTATCCCGAATAGGCAGTATTTCTTGAGAAATAATGAACCCAAGCGGACGCTTCGCGTCCTTATCCTCTTTTGTAAGTTCAACAACGCGCTCACCCTGTAAAAATGGGAGACCTTCATATTTGTCGCGCAACTCCCATTCGAGCTTGTAGCGTGGACCAAAGACCTGCGCTTGAACATCTAAGCCCGAAAAGACAGGCGCACCATCCAATTCGCCATAGCACTCTTGTCCCAGAAAGGTGTAGTAAAATGAGGTATTCTTCTCATTTACATTCGAGAGCTTAAAGTCGCGTAGCCACAGTTTTTGTTCTTTCTCAGGAACCTTAGCTTCGGGGAGAAGTTCCATACCGATCCACTCAATGGGGTAGGCGACGGGGAAGTGTACCCCTTCGCGTGGCTCGGCATTCTGGCGGCTAATATCCCCTAACGGAACCTTCACGCGCCATTCGCCCGAAGACATGAGGACAATGTCGGGACGGAACTGTCCGCCAAAGATATTTGACCGCGCGAGGCAATATGGACCCGTCGCGGTAACGGCAAACTCGCGCCCTTTTGCGTCCTTTACTAACATACGGCAAGCGAGGGACGACAACTTAGGGCGCATCGCCTTAAAGTAAAGATTGTAATCTTTCTCTACGCGAATAGGCTCTTTTAGCAAGATACGCTTAGTGCCATTTGTTGCGCAACCGTCAATTGAGACTTCTAACCTTCCCTCACGCTCCGCGAGTGGATAGAGGCTCGGTGCCTCACTCGTCCAGTTCGCGGCAAGTGAGAGTGCAGAAAGTGCCGTGACTACAAGATTCGTCATTTCGCACCTTTCGATTCATCTGGATAGTTCTTATACCAGTCTATGCCATTATGTCCAAACCACTTATTAAACTTCAAGAAACGCAGATACTTAAGGGGCGAATAGCCCTTCGTCCAAGTAACCGTAATACCCTTCGTGCGTACCGTTTCACCATCCACACGCCCAATACGCTGGCAGGAGACAGGGTCATCCACAAACCAAGTTCCGTCGGGGATATGCGGGGCTTTTATTGTGTAAGTGCCTGGCTTTTCTTCATAAACGAGCAAGTAATGACGATCAAGGGACTTATTTTCGCCTTCAAGGACGCGCTTAACTGGGCAATCGACATTCGCTTGTCCTACGCCTGCCCATTTTGCCGCGGCAGCCATCATGCCTTTCACATTGTCACCATCAAAGTCAGGAATGCCCCAGAAAACGATAACTTCACCTTTGCCGACTTTATGAAGCGTAAGTGCCGCGCCCCCATCAGGGAAAGTCGCGAGAACGCGTCCGTTCGTCTCCACTTTGGGGAAGTAACCGAAGTAGTCCGTTTCGGGCAACCAACGGAAGCGGAACTTCCAATAGTCCTTCTGAACCTTTGGATCAAGAAGTTGGGCATGGAGCCGATCGCCCGTCTCAAACGGAATCTCCCGTCCCTTCTCGAAGAGTACAGCCTCCTCACCACAAGTAGCGCGGATATCGAGTCCCTTTCTGCAGAAGGGTTGCGCGGGCGGCGTAATCCCGAACGCCTTTAAGAGTTGGAACGGTTCTTCGCCAAAAAGTTCGGGCACGAAAGAACCTGTCTTTGCCGAGATAATCATTTTCGCGCCATGCTCACGAACAACCGCGACATAATTGGAGAAGGTATCCGCACCGATTATCTCATCCAAGAGGTTTGGAAGGACGAGTTTATGTTCATTGAGTCGTTCAGGCAAGAGATTACCATGCTCTACTCCATCTTGTTCAAGCGTTTCGCGCCAAAGCCGCAAATCCGTAAGCCGTGCACCAAAAGTCGTGCGATGCTTCGCCCAAAGTGTCATTTCATCGCTCGCGAAAGCGACTTCACTTTGCGGACGATAGAGTTTCATATCATGGAGTTCATCCAGAATGGGCTTATATTGCTCAAAACGGTCAAAACCTTGTGCCGCGCCCCAGAACGAGAGGCGATCAAGCGACCTCCAAGGGAAATAATAGACATGAATGTTAGCGCCGCCACCTGCCGCCTGCGCCGTCATTACCCAAACTGTCCAGTCAAGTACCCAGCCGCCATTAGCAGGGTCGCCATTGGCACACCAACAATGGGGGTGAATAGGCTCTGAAATCCAACCAATCTGATACTGCTCCCACGCGTCAATATACTCAAAGAGGTCGTGTCCGAAATGATTGCCGCCATTATGCGCATAGTCAAGTTTATTACCTAGCAAATGCGCAACCTTACGCGGCGAGCAATAACTAATTGTGACGCGGTCATCGTCATAAGCACGAATTGAACCTACGCTCGTTTTCATCCACGAATCATCGAGATTCTTCTTATAAGCGCAGAAGTCAATCCACGAACGACTCAAGTCAGGCTTAGCACCATCACGAAACTTTGGTAGCGGCGCGACTATTTCATTAAAATCATTATAAGTCGTCCGCCACGCCTTATTGAGCGCGGCAATTGTACCATATTTCTCCTTTAGCCACCGCTGGAAATCAAGGCGCGAGGCTTCATCATAGCCACTAACCGAGCCATCCCATGGCTGATCGACAACGCACCATTCACCGCCTGGTTGCATAATATAGTAGCCTTCGAATGCGGTATGCTGGTCATAACGCTCAAAAAGTGCACGATAAGCGTCCGTCCAAAAAGTTACGGTTTGCGGATCAGCTACGGAGTAGGCTCCGTAAAAACGATGACCTAACAAAATTGCCCCATCAGACCCGAGTTGCCGCTGATAGTTATTCCAGCGATAGAGGTTTGAGCCATTTGCGTCCGCATGAGAGAACCGAATGGTTGCTTTCATACCCTCATCCGCGGCGAGATCCATCGCGCGATCCATCATCCAAGTATCGTACACACCTGGCAATGCTTCCCATTCCATTAAGTCCACCGAATAAGAAAAGCTTGTGGCGAGTTCCTTAGACTCAACGAGGAACTTCTTATAAAAAGCGATATATTCTTCTTCTGTCTTAAAGGGACGCGGCACGCTAAATGTCATGCGATTATAGGGATGTTTCTTATATTCGCGGCGATTTACGCGTGCACCCTTATAATCATGCCGCGCCAACGGCTTCGCATTGCGCCATCCGTAGAAATAGGTTTGGCGGTCGATAACCTTACCTTCTTGGACAAGCTCAAGTACAAGGCGATTCGCGTCACGCCCTTCTTTGCGTGTAGGCGTAATCGTGACAGTTGAGGGGAGACCACCTTCAACGGAAATTGTCCCTTCCTCTATTACATTCTCAAACGCGATAGGCAAAACCCTCCAGTTAAGCGTAAGTGCCGCGGACTTCTTCGGGAAGACGCGCACATCAATCGCGGCAGTTTCGCTCGGCTCATAAACACCGCGCCCTTTATGATCGGCGTTTACACGCATAAACCCAAGTACGGGGGCTTTATAGGTATCAACTGCGGAAGGCTCCTTCTTATCAGGGTTCCCATAAATATCGGCACGGCGTGATTCTGTCGCGACAACTTCGCCCGAGATAGAGTCCGTAATCTGCCAATCAACCCAGTAGCATCCGTCGGGGCCAACAGGGAAGATCATTTTTTGGCGGCGACTTGCCGCGTCATCTGCGTCATAGGTAAAAGTTTGTTCTACTTCATGAATAGGTGCCGCTTGAAAGGCATTACGAATCTGTGCCCCAATACGATACTTGCCCGACTTCGTCAAAAGCGAATCAAGGTAACCAAATGTTTCCTGATAGGGCAACTTTGTGCCTGCGACGGAAAAGTCGCCGAGATAGTATGTCCCCGCGCGGCGACGCGATTTATCTTCAAAACCGTCCGGACTTTGCCGTAAAGTTAACCGAAAGCCTAAAAACTTTAACTTCTTGCCAGGCGTAAAGTCTACGCCGTCCGACTCTAGCATATAGACATCTTGGGCAGGTGCTCCCGCCTCGCCCGCATAGAAACTCGGCGTGGAAAGGCTCTGCCAGCAAGATGAAACATTATCACAATTGCCGCGACGCTGTGTTGGACGCGGTGCGGACGCATAAGAGAAAAGCTCCCCATCTTCATCCGTCAAGAGCGGACGCAACTGGATAGTTGTCGTTGGATCTGCTTTTACCGCGCTATAAACCTCAAAAAGCACGCGCTCAGCCGCGGCATCAAGTTCAATGGGTGTCTCAAAAAGAATGTCCACCCAACCGAACAGGAAACGCTGCCAACTATAAAGGCGACTTTGTGCGGGCGTAACATCATAGTCAATGCGCCAAATCCCATTCGTTCGCGTCAGTGCGACTGAATCGGACGCGGCATATGCCTTCGCGACCAATTTAGGATGGCGCATACTCTCACGCGCCATCCCATCCTCTTCTCCAAACGCCGCGCTTGTAGCCGTAGCCACAACTGCCGCGAAACCCAAAACGGTAGCCTTCAACTTGATAAACGACATTTATTTATTGCTTTCTTTGCTTATTTTATTGTTTTTACTACTTACCGAACACTGATAAGAACACCCATGGGAACAGGTGCCGTATAGATAAGGCTTAACCCATCCTCGGAGACCGTCACCTTACCTGGATTCTTCGCCGAATCAACGAAGACTACATTATTGGTAAGCGTATCTAGCGCATCCTTCGTCTTATAGGTCGTATACAAACCTGAAGAGACGGGCCACCATTCCCAATACCCAGCACTCGCTTTGCCAGCTTGTAATAATGTAATACTCTCTTTTGGATGCTTCTTGTCAAAAACCTTCGTCGTCAATTCAAGCGAAAGTGGGTCGCTCGTATCCGTCGTCTTCATTCTGAAGATACCCGCCGCAATTACAGGGACACGCGCCACGCCATTTTCATCACAATAACCACTCTCGGGAATCTCAAAGGCAACTTTCGTATTATAATTTAGCGCAACATCCCCTTCCGTTGCTTCTAGACGACTAAGCGCACCTCCCACGCGCAGGCAGTTATTTGTAAAGGTATCGGACTCTATCATCCCGAATGAGAAACTAGTTGCCGTAATCGTGCCAGAATCTACAAGAATTGTGCTATCTCCCGTATATTGCGAACCGTCAGAAGAATACCCAACATTTACAGCATTTGAAGTTG
>CAVCAF010000054.1:0-14204 GCA_963600185.1 Azospirillum sp. 51_20
GTAGCGACTGGAACAAACTAAATATGATACTTGCCGCGCAACGCCATGCCGAAACCGTGTCGGGGGTGTTGCCGCTCACCGAGGAACTCGCCGATAAGGGTGAAGTCACCTTTGACCTAGTGGATAGCTTCCCAATTGAGCAAATAATTGACGCGGCGAACTTCAAATCGCTCTACTATTATTACGGAATCGTCACAATGGGACGCATAGTGCGCGGCGATTTGCAATTCCGCGTGCCAAATGAGTGCGTCCGTCGGCAAATCTTTGAGTATATGCGCTCGGAATACGCGAAACGTCCGAACGCCATAGATACGAGCGAGTTTACGGCTAAGTTCAATGCCTTTGCTTGGGACGGCGAATGGCGCGAGTTTTTGACTTATCTTGCCGAAAAGTACCGCGACAACGGTTCGCCGCGGGATGGACTCTATGGCGAGGCACGCATAAACGGATACCTCCATGCTTATCTCACGATGAAGAGCGTCTACATGGTGAAACCTGAACTCTCGCATCCCTGCGGATTCTCCGATTATGCACTCTTCCCGAATCGCATGCTTCCAGAGAATTCAATCCCCGAGCAGAGTTACATCATTGAGATGAAACACTCGAAAGCGGACGCACCCGACAGTGAAATCGCGGCAAAACATGAGGAAGCTCTCGCACAGTTGAAACTTTACGCTCAAGATCCTAATCTTGCCGCGCTCGCAGGCGGAACGCCCGTCCATTTCATCTGCTATGAGTTCAAAGGACGCAACCTCGTCCGCCTCGAAGAAGTCTTCCCGACCGCATAAAAGCTTGGTGTTTATATGCCTCTACCACCATCCATATTGCTTGCTCAAGACACAACGCGTGACGAATGCAATTATCGGCGTATTCGCCTTGCTGTCGCGGCAATTGAGCGAGGCGCAAAAATTATGGGGATTAGCGGACGCGAAATGCATGATCGGCTGAAGGCTCAGGGACTCGTCCGCTCTTATCTACTTGATGGCTATGAGTCACTTCATTCGCAGAGCTTTGAGTATGTCGCTGACAGCACGGTTGAGGCACTCCGCAATTGGGAGAGTGGTCAATGATAGTGTTTCATGGCTCGTATATGACTGTTGACCGTCCCCTGGTCGCATATGGTCGGCTGAAGGTCGATTTTGGTCGCGGATTTTATCTGACGGAACTTCGTGAACAAGCCGCAATGTGGGCAGTGTCGGTCTCGCGACGGCATCAGGGTGGAGTGCCAATTCTAAACTTATTTGATCTCGATTTAGATCGCGCCTTTGCTTTAGCTGGGTTGCGGCAAAGGAGATTCGTTGCGTATGATTTGGACTGGCTGAACTATGTTGTGGACTGTCGCCGCGGTGGGGTGTTACAAGCGCAATATGACATTGTGGAGGGTGGTGTCGCGAATGACAATGTCATTGATACAGTCGAACTCTATGAAAATGGTGTCATAACGGCAGAGCAGGCACTTGGTCTACTGGCTCATAAAAATGTTAATCACCAGCTAGCCCTTCTGAACCAACAAATCGTTAATGATTGTTTGCGCTACCTTGGGAGCGAGGAGGTTCGACGTGCGTGATGATGTGCTTGAGCGCAAAATTGCTCGGATTATTATGGCGATCTCCAGCGCATTGGATGTCCCCGAAGAGCGTGCCCTTGACTTGTTTTATGCGACGGATACTTATCGTCTGCTAGTGGATGCAGCGACAGGACTTCGCTTGATGAGCGACGGCTATATTCTTGAGGATGTCCTGAAAGAATTAACTAGCAATGGGCGCTAAAGTATTAGAAGAAATAGCACAAAACACTGCCTGTTTTAGTAGTCAGTAGTTTCATTTCGAGCCTTTCATTTTTAGTCCCACAAGCCCTACAAATTATGGTATAATATAAGAAGTCAACTCCGCTAGTTGGCTAAAGAGAGATGTCCCTCGGTAGTCTCTGTAGTACAGAGATATTTAGAATATGATAACATGGATGAGATAGCTAAGGTTTCGGTTGTTCATATAGCTTATCTATATGGGCTTAATAACACGGGCGGCGCGGCGATTGCTGCAACGCGACTTCATCAAGCCTTGCTTCGTCATGGCATTGAATCGCATTATATTTGTGTTTGCGCGAGAGAAGAGGGCGAGAATGTACATGTTCTTCCCCGAGGACTAAAGTGGTTGTATTTCGTATATTAGCTAAGGTATTGCGTGATGTATGGAAACTGACTACATATAGAAAATCCATCTCGCTTAATGCGATCCCGAACATAATTTCGTCTTGTTTCGTTTATCGTCCTTCGCTTCGTCAGGCGCATTCAAAGTTTGTGATTCTTTTTGGAGCCCATGGTGGGAGAAGAAATCGACAGAAGGGTTTTGACGATCTTGTGCGTGCGTTATCCCTCGTGCCGCAGGGAATAAGGGAGAATATGGAATTGCGCATTTTCGGCGAGGATGCGGAGCCTTGCGAGACAGTGGGTATCTCTACGCATTTTTGCGGAAATGTTTCATCTTTGAATGAACTTGTCACGGTTTATCATGGGGCGGATGTTTTCGCGTTCCCTTCACGCCAGGAGACGCAGGGAATGGTCAAGGTGGAGGCTATGCTGTGCGGGTTGCCAGTCGTGGCGTTCAATCGTACAGCTTGTGCAGAAGGCGTTGCGTCGCATGTGACGGGATGCATCGCAGAATCGATTGCGGATTTCACCAAAGGGCTGATGTTCTGGTATGCCAAATGGCGAAATGGTGCGATTGACCATGCACAAATCGCGGCAGAAGCGCGGCAGATGAATGCGGAGGAAAACATCCTGAAGAAGATTAAGGAGGTTTATTTCACGGCTAACTGCCGAGTATGCGTCGCGCCTTAACGCAAAGTCTGCAATGCCTTTACGGTTGGCGCAAGTTATGTTATAATAGTCGCCACTTACTAAATGAGTGCTAGAGCGCTCGTAATAATTGGTGCGTTAGCTAGTGAATAATCTCTGCGGGCTCTGCGTGAGAATTTAAATTACTATCCGTGAAAATCCGTGTGAATCCGTGGATGAAAATGTAAGGAGTATTAGAGGGTTAGTAAGAAGGGGTGGGAGTCCCAGTAGGAAGGGCACCCCCTGTTGCGTAAGAGGGGGTGGCACTTCCAGTAGAAGTGCCACCCTGTCCTACTGGAACGCTGGAGTACGCCTGGACATCTTATTGAGAATTGAAGGCCGTTTTGCAGATTTGAAGTGCAAGAAGGCGAAAAATAGGGTATAATATAGGCAATGGAAAAGGTGAACTATGAAATTGGTAAAGTCGTCTTTGGGAGCGCGGCATCGATTGCCGCGGCTTATGAGCGATTTTTTAACCAAGAAATTGACGAGATTAGGCTTTCTAATAGCGGGGCGTGTCCGTTCCCACTCAAGCGATGTACGCTTGAGCGTGAGGCTCCTGTAGCGGGCGTTGGGACATTCCGTGGGTCAGAGAAGCGCACGCTTATTTTCGCGCCGAGTACGCGTCCAGGGTGGTGGATTCGTCGTATGGATCTACCTGAGCAACTTGATACGCGGCTTTCGATTGAGAATCTCTGGACGAGTGCGCAGAATCTCGTTATGCGTTCGGGCTCGCCCCACAATTACTTGCGGATGGTGGAGCACATTGTGGCGCTTAAGGCTGGGCTTGGTGTGGATGATGTCCTCTTAAAAGTCTATAGTGGCGACCCGCCGCTATTTGATCAGTCGTCCCTGCCACTCGTGAAAGCGGTGGAGCATGGGCATATTGTAGAAGAGGCGGCGGACGCGCGTTTCGTGACGGTGCGTGAGCCTGTGGCGTTTGGTGGTAAGCGCGGCGATTTTCTCTTGTTCTTGCCCGCGAAAGAAGGACAACGCAATTTGCGCATTGACTGCGCGATTTCGTGGAATACGATAATTGGGCAACAACGGGTGCTCTTTGATGTGACCCCTGAGACATTCCGTTATGCGGCACTCGCGCGGACAAATGCGACCCATCGGCAATATGTGCTCGCGAAGACGGTGGGCAAACTTTTTGCCGCGACGCGCAATCTTGGGTATAACGATCGCAACATCCTTATCCATGGTCCGCGGCGGTATTATACCGACCCGCGTTTCCCGATGAATGGCAAGTTCCTCGAGCCGATTTGGCACAGGGCAACGCTTGACCTTATTGCGGCACTTTCCCTCACGGGGGCGGATCGCTTCGTGGGGACTGTCGTTAGTTATCGCGCGGGGCACACGCTTGATTGTGATGCGGTGCGTGCACTTTATAGGAATGACTTATTATGCTCAATCTGATACTTAAAAGACCTCTCGTTGTTTTCGATATTGAATCTACGGGACTCAATGCGCGGCGCGATCGTATTGTGGAACTCGCGGCAATTAAGGTTTGGCCTGACGGACGCGAAGAGAGTCGCTGTTGGCTACTAAACCCGACGGTGCCAATTCCCGCGGAGACTTCGGCGATACATGGCATAACGGACGAAATTGTGAAGGATTGTCCGTCTTTCGTCGATAAGGCGCAGGAAATCTACGACTTCTTTAGGGACGCTGATTTGGGCGGATTTAATTCGGACCACTACGACATCCCTTGTTTGGAAGAGGAGTTCTTGCGTGCAGGGTTCGCGCTGAACGCGTGTAGCCGCAAGCGGATAGATGTGCAGCGCATTTACCATCGCATGGAGCCGCGCACGCTAACTGCCGCGGTTAGGTACTATCTCGGGCGTGACCATGAGGGTGCGCATGGCGCTGAGGCGGATGCCCGTGCGACGCTGGAAGTCTTGGACGCGCAAATGAAGAAGTATCCCGATCTGCCGCGCTCGGCGGATGAGCTAGATGAATACCTCGTGCCGCATGACCCGCTAAACGCCGACCGCAATGGCATTTTGCGCTGGAAGAATGGTGAACTTACCATTAATTTCGGCAAAAAGCGCGGCGAACCGCTTAAACGGCTACTCGTTAATGAACCGAATTACTTGCGGTGGATTGTGAAGGGCGACTTTGAGACGGATGTTCGGGCGATTGTGAAAGATCTGCTTGATAATGGACGCTTGCCGCCCGCCCCAAAACCCAATAAATAACCATAGGCGTGTGCCTATAGATATGGTATAATATACGAAAGTTTTTGAAGTAAGTTTAGAAGAAACATGGATAAGCATTACGACGCGAAAGCAGCAGAAGCTAAGTGGTATCCCATTTGGGAGAGCAAGGGCTATTTTCATGATGAGCCTGGCAAGGGCACGCCCTATTCGGTAGTTATTCCGCCCCCGAATGTGACGGGTATTTTGCATATGGGTCACGCGCTCAATCAGACGATTCAGGATATCCTCGTAAGGTGGCATCGTATGCGCGGCGACAATACCTTGTGGCTACCCGGCACGGATCACGCGGGTATCGCAACGCAGAATGTGGTTGAGAAGGCGCTTCGTAAGGAAGGTAAGCGCCGCCAAGATCTCGGACGCGAGGCGTTCGTCGCACGCGTTTGGGAATGGAAGAAGCAGTACGGCGGCACAATCGTCCACCAGCAACGCATGCTCGGCAACTCTACCGACTGGCAACGCGAGCGCTTTACATTTGATGAAGGGTGCTCACGGGCTGTCGCGAAAGTCTTTACCCAGCTTTATGATGAGGGACTCGTTTACAAGGGCAATTACATTGTGAACTGGTGTCCGCGGTGCGGGACGGCACTCGCGAATGATGAAGTGGAGCACGAACCGAATAAGGGTCACCTCTGGTACTTGCGCTATCCGATTGAAGGTTCGGCGAAAGGCGTAGCGGGTGCGCGTGATATTGACTATGTGCTCCTCGCGACAACGCGTCCAGAAACATTGCCAGGCGATACAGCCGTCGCGGTGAACCCCAAAGATGAGCGGTACGCCGCGCTCATCGGGAAGAATGTTTTATTGCCGCTTTCTAATCGCCCCATCCCGATTATTTCGGATGATTATGTTGAAAAAGAGTTCGGTACGGGAATTGTGAAGATTACCCCCGCGCACGATCCGAACGACTTCCTCGTTGGTAAGCGTCATAATCTCGCCGAAGTGGATGTCATGAATGATGACGGCACGATGAATGAAAAGGCGGGTGCGAAGTATGCGGGGATGGATCGCTTTAAGTGCCGCGAAGCAATTGTCGCAGATTTGGAAGCGGGTGGCTATCTTGACCATATTGACGACTACGACAATCAAGTCGGTCATTGCTATCGTTGCCACGAGATTGTCGATAGTCGTCTTTCTAAGCAGTGGTTCGTGAAGATGAAACCGCTTGCCGCGCCAGCGGTGGAAGCGGTTAAGTCGGGTGCGACGCGGTTTGTGCCAGAGCGTTGGAGTAAGATTTACTTTAACTGGATGGAGAACATTCAAGACTGGTGCATTTCGCGGCAACTTTGGTGGGGGCACCGCATCCCCGCGTACTACTTGCCCTCTGAGAAGGGTGAGGAGCCGCGCATTGTTGTCGCCGAGACCCCCGAGGCGGCGCTCGCCAAAGCGCGTGCACTACCGGGCGGCGAAAATCTAACTGCCGCGGACTTGAAGCAAGACGAGGATGTACTCGATACATGGTTTAGTTCGTGGCTTTGGCCATTCTCTACGCTTGGGTGGCCAGAGAAGACGAAGGACTTAGAGTACTACTACCCGACGACAGACCTCGTCACTGCGCAGGATATTATCTTCTTCTGGGTCGCGCGTATGATGATGGCGGGTATCCACTTCATGGGCAAGCCGCCCTTTAAGAATATCGTCATCCATGGTATTGTGCGCGACGCGCAAGGGCGCAAGATGTCCAAGAGTCTTGGCAACTCGCTTGATCCGCTCGAGCTCATTAACCTTTATTCGGCGGATGCCCTGCGCTTCTCAATTGCGCTCATTACATCCCTTGATTGCGACACGAAAGTCAACAAGGAGAAGTTTGAGATTGGACGCAACTTCACGACGAAGATTTGGAATGCCGCGAAGTTCCTCGCGATGAATACGGGTGATAAACCCGCGGCAACGACGCTGAAGGGCATTACCGCGGCAGATTTGACGGCGGACGAGAAGCATATCCTCTATGCAACCGATTTGGCGTGCCGTAAGCAAAGCGAGATTCTTTCGCAATACCGCATCCAAGATGGTGCGCTCGCGATTTATGACTTCATTTGGACGCAGATTTGCGATGGCTATGTAGAATACGCGAAAGACGCGCCGAATAAGGAAGTCGCCTTTGCTGTGCTCGCGGATGTCTTTTATAAGGCGCTTCGTTTGTTGCACCCCTATATGCCGTTCGTCACGGAAGAAGTCGCCCACCAGCTTGGTTATCTCGGCGCGGATGAGACAATTATGCGTGCCGCGTTCCCGGCGGGCTATAGCGAAGAAGAGAAGAACATGTGGGGCTTAACGGCGGATGTGTTCGCTTTTGTGAACGCGAAGCGGGCGACGATTACCGACTTGAGAGCCTTGCGGGCGGAATACAAAGTGCCGCCGGCTAAGTTCGTGGATGTAACTTTGCGCTGCCGCGATACTAAGACGGCGGAAAGCCTAAAGGTGGAATATGATTCGCTTAAGAAGGCGATGCGCGCGGAAAATCTCGTCATTGACGCGGAGAAGTCTGAGCTCGCGATGCCGGGTAAGTTAGGTGAGTTAGGTACGGTCTATCTCTCCCTAGAGGGACTCGTTGATAAAGCGGCGGAATCTAAGCGTATCGCGGGGGAACTCGCGAAACTTAGTGGGTTTATTAAATCCGCTGAAGCAAAACTCGCCAACGAGAACTTCACGGCACACGCCCCCGCGGCAGTTGTTGCCGAAGCGCGGCGTAAATTGCAGGAAAATCGCGACAAAGTCGCGCAGCTCGAGAAACTCGCGAAGCTGTTCGCATGATTGCCTATATTCGAGGAACGCTTGTTGAAAAGGATCCTTCCCGCGTCATAATTGAGGCGGCGGGGGTGGGGTATGAGATACTTATACCGCTATCAACTTTCGATAGGCTCCCTCAGAAGGGCGAAGAGGCGAAGTTGCTCGTGAGCCACTGCGTGCGTGAGGACGATGAGTTGCTTTTTGGGTTTGCTTCCAGTCGCGAAAAGGAGTTGTTCCTTAAATTAACAGGGGTCTCGGGGGTTGGGCCTAAGATTGCCCTCGCCATTTTGTCGGGTTCGTCTCTTGGTGAACTTTGCCTCGCGATTGCGAGTAGTAACGCAAAGCGCCTCGCATCCATTAAAGGTGTCGGACGCAAGACGGCGGAAAAAATATGCGTCGAGCTTAAGGATAAGGTAAGTGCGCTTGAGGCATTAGCCGCGACATCTCGTAAGGACGGGGTAGACGCGCGTGCACCCATTGTGCGTGACGCGATTTTGGCGCTCTCGGCACTCGGGTTTAATGAGGAGACTTCCAATAAGATGGTGTCGGATGTCCTTACGGCAGATCCAACCATCGCGGAAGTTGAGACGATTGTAAGAAAGGCGCTCGCGCGAAAGTAGGGTAATATGGCACAAGCGCAATTATTTGCTGACGACTATAAAGTGACGCTCGATGTCTTTGAGGGTCCTCTAGATTTACTCCTTTATCTTATCCGCCGCGAAGAACTCGATATTTACGATATCCCAATTGAGCATATCACGACGGAATACATGCGCTTTATTGATGAAGCGCGGCAGTTAGACCTCGATATCGCGGGCGAGTTTATCGTTATGGCGGCGACGCTCATGGTTATTAAGTCGCGTATGCTGTTGCCTGTTGAGCGGCGCAATACTTCTGAGGATACGGATGAAGAGTGGGTTGACCCGCGCCTTGATCTCGTGCGGCAATTGATTGAGTATAAGAAGTTTAAGGATGCCGCGATTCGTCTGGAGCGGATGGAAGCGTTCCGTGCGGATAGTTTCGATTATGGTGGCGGTCGCCCCAAGTTCGCGAAAACTGAGGCGGACGGCAGGCAGGCACTCGCGAATCTAGACCTTTACGATTTATTAACGGCGTTTCAGGAAGTTTTGGCGCGTGCGAATGAAATGCCGCATGAGGAGCTGAAGGGCGTCCGTTATTCGGTGCCAGATAAGATGGACTATGTCCTCGAGCGCGTGCATAAAGAAAGCCGCGTTTCGTTCGTTGCGTTATTTAAGCCGAATGCTGCGAAAGGTGAAATAATCGTGACTTTCCTCGCGCTTTTGGAACTTTTGCGGCAACATCGTGTAATTGTTTATCAGAACGCGGCATTTCATGAGATTACGATATTGCCCTCAAATGAAGAGCCCGAGGATAAGCCCCTAGAAAGACCTGATGATTATGAGTGAGAATGTGAAAATACCTTTGCCGCGGAGCCTGCAAGAAATTGTGGGGGCACTGCTTTTCGCGAGCGAAACGCCGCTAACGGCGGGCGAATTGCGTGCGGCGATTAAGGCGGTAGAACCTGAAGAAGGCGAGAATACGGAGGTCATGGAAGTCTACCATACCTGCACCTCGCGCGAAATTGAAGAGGCTCTAAAGGGCTTAACTAAGGCGCTTGAAGTCGCGAATTGCGGATTTGAACTCGTTTGTACGGCGGGCGCGTACCGTATACAGTCCGTACCGAGTTGCGGACGCTATGTGCGGGCACTTCTGAAGCTGGACCGTCCCAATCGCCTTGGGCGGGCATCGCTTGAAACCCTCGCCATTATTGCCTACCGCCAGCCAATCACGAAAAGTGAAATGGAAGAAATCCGCGGCGTAGATGTTACAGCGAATGTAAAGACGCTCATGGATTTACAGCTGATTCGCCTCGTGGGCAAGTCGGAACTGCCTGGGCATCCGTTTTTGTATGGGACAACCCCGATTTTCTTGGAGCACTTCGGGCTTTCCTCGCTACAACAGTTAAATGAGCTTGACCCGACCTTGCAACGGTCAAATCCGCGGCAGAAGGCGGAGAGCTACAAGCGGCAGGATAAGAAGACGGAACTTGAAGTCGCCGTAGAAAAGCAAATCGTTAAGGACGAGGAAGCCGCGGCGAAAGAAAAAGAAGCTGAGAAGCCCGAAGAGGAGGCGGCAGAAGAAAAAGAGGGCGTCCAGCAGGTCGAGTTTGAAATAATTGAAGAGGAAACTCCCGAAGAAACCTCAACGGGAACTCAAAAGAGCGACGACTTCTTTATTGATGATACGCCTGATGAGTTTGATGAGGAGGACGAGGAGGATGACGAAGACTCTGAGGATGAAATAGACGACGAGGAGGAAAACGATGAAGATAATGAAGATTAGTCTTGTTTTTGTCGCTTTATCCACGCTTACGGCGTGCGATTGGCTACAGAAGATGGAGTTTAAGAAGGAGCGCGGCGACGGACAATACCAGTCGGCGATGGCGGATTATGCCGCGGGGCGGATTGACGCGGCAATTAAGGGCTTTAATCGGGCGATTAAGAGTGACCCAGGCAACGCGAGTGCACGGTTTCAGCTCGCGAGCCTTCTGCAAGATTCGCGTAGTGATTATCTCGGGGCAATAATTGAGTATAGGGAATACTTGCGTCAGGAGCCAACGAGCGAAAAAGCCGCGCTCGCCAAGGAGCGCCTCGCGATTTGTGAGCGCCTGCTTACACAGGAAATCGGGCGGAAAATGATAGAAAACCGCACTTTTGTGAAAGAAGTGGAAGAAGCACGCCTTGAAGTGGAGCGTAAGTCCGCCGAAGTTACGAAGCTAAAGGATGCGCTTTCTAAGGCGAATGAACGCATTTCAACCCTCGAAAAGCAACTCGCTAACCAACAGCGGTTTATGCGCGATCTGCGCACGGAAGATGGTCCCGCACGCCCAACAACGAAACTCGCGGAGGATGTCCGTTCACTTCTTGATGAGGAAGATGCGGCTGAGGATCGCATTGATTTAAAGAAGGAATCTAGTAAGATAGCGAGTGAGGCGGAACGCGAAGAAGCCCAAGGTGGTTCGTCACTTTTGCCGCCTAAGCCAACTTCCGCGGACGGGAAAGTCGCGAAGGGTAATCGCGATGCACTTTTTGGTAGTAAGAAGAAAACTGCCGCGGTCGCGCCAACCCATCCCGATACCTATGTTGTGCAAGAAGGGGATACCCTTTATAAGATTGCGCTTCGCTTCTATAATCGTGCCTCCGCTTGGCGTGAGATACAAGAAGCAAATAAAGCCGTTATCTCTACGGACGGACGCATTAAGGTGGGGCAAACGATTAAATTGCCGTAAAAATGCGCAATATCCACCCAGAAACGGTAAAGTCCGTCCATGCCTATACGCGATCGCCGACCCCGTGGCGACTAGATTCCTACCGCGGCGCATCGGGGACGACGACGGATGGTAAGAAGTATGGCTGGAAGCTTTTCCACTATCTCTCGGGTGGGGGAATGCGTGCCTTTGGGCGTTCGGTTGAGCAAGAAGAAATGTCCTGGCGGCAGACGCGGTTCCTGCGGGTCTGCGGCGTTTTAGCCATTCTTTGGCTGTGGTTCTATTTTAAATGAAAGGAAAATGAAGATGAAATGCTCTTTTAGCAAGTTAGGGCTCGTTTGGATGAGCTGTGCGCTTTTGCCGACGGTCGCGGCGGAATCTAATCGCCAAGCGTTTCTCGGTCAGCAGGCGTACGATGAAGTCCAGCGCCTCGCGAGCCAATTGGATGCTCTTCAAAGTGGGCAAGACGAACTTTCGCGGCGTTTGAGTAAGATTGAGAGGTCTCTTTCCTCGAGCGATAATGATAGTGCCCTAAAAAGTGAAGTCGCGGCTCTAAGGAGTGAAGTTGCTTCGCTTCGTACGCGGCTTAATTCCCAGCGCGGCGAAATTGTGAATGATCTTTCGGCACGACTCGCGAAAGCCGAACGCGCAGAAAGAACCGAACGCCGCCGGGCGGAAGAGAGTGCCTCGAGCGGAACTTACATCGTCAAAAGCGGCGACACCCTCACATTAATTGCCCAAGCGTGTAATACAACCGTCTCACGGATAAAGGAGTTAAACGGTTTAACTTCCGATAGGTTGCGCATTGGTCAGGCTTTAAAGATTCCCGCTAAGTAAGAAGGAGTGTGGCTATGAAGATACTCGTAGTTGGCAGTGGTGGACGCGAACATGCGCTTGTATGGTGCCTCGCCCAAGATAAAACCGCGCACGACCTTTACTGTGCGCCTGGTAATGCGGGAACTGCCGCGCTTTCGAAAAACCTGCCCATTAGTGCAGAAGACATAGAGGGTATTGCCGCGTGGGCGAAGGCGGAGAAGCCTGAACTCGTGGTTGTCGGCCCTGAAGCACCGCTTGTGAAGGGACTTGTTGATCGCCTCGCCGAAATAGGAGTCCCCGCCTTTGGTCCAGTTGCCGCGGGGGCACGGATGGAAGGCTCGAAGCGTTTCGCGAAAGAGGTTATGTGCGCGGCGCATGTGCCGACGGGGCGGGCGGAAGTCTTTACCGACCCCGTAGCCGCGAAGGCGGCGCTCCCCGCTTATGGACTCCCTGTCGTCATTAAGGCGGACGGACTTGCCGCGGGCAAGGGGGTAGTCGTCGCCGAGACACGCGAAATGGCAGAAAAGGCGATTGACGATATGCTCGTGGACGCGAAGTTTGGCGCGGCGGGGGCGGAAGTCTTAATAGAGGAGTTTCTGGACGGCGAGGAATGTTCGATTTTGGCGATGACGGATGGTGAGCGCGTCGTTTTATTGCCGTCCTCCCAAGATCACAAGCGCATATTTGACGGCGACAAGGGTCCGAATACGGGTGGGATGGGCGCTTATTCGCCTGCACCGGTGGTGACGGAAGATATGCTTGGCGAGATACGCGACACAATTATTGTGCCTGTGGTTAAGGAACTCGCGCGTCGCGGCATAGTTTACCGCGGCATTCTTTACGCGGGGCTGATGATTACGCCCCCCTCGGGTAAACTCGCCTTGAGTGGTTCTCGCATAAATGTTGTCGAGTTTAATGCACGCTTTGGCGACCCAGAGACGGAAGCGGTTTTGCCGCGCCTAGGGGGTGACTTCGCGACGGCTCTTTTGCATGCCGCCACAGGTTGCCTCGCAGAATCGGATATCGTCGTAAAACCCGAAGTTGCCGCGACAGTTATTGTCGCTTCGGGGGGGTATCCGGGAGCGTACGAAAAGGGCAAGGTTATAAAGGGCCTTGAGACTAACCCCGCGCTTGTGTTCCATTGCGGAACCAAGGCGGAGAATGGTGAAGTCCTAACTTCGGGCGGACGCGTCCTAAGCGTGACGGGTATGGGCACAACTTTACGCGAAGCGGTTGACCGCGCCTATGAAGGCGTAAAGAAGATCTCCTTCGATAAGATGTTCTACCGCACGGATATCGCGCACCGTGCCTTCGACCGTAAATGAGTGCGGTTCGTTATGTGGAGCGTCCGTCTGGTAAAGTAGTAGAAGAGACGGTATTGGGCGACGGCGCCTTGCGTTTCGCCTATGAGACACTCCTTGGGCGGACACTTTGGACGGTTCTCTTTGGTTCGCGCCTTGTCTCGGCTATCCTTGGGAGCTATTATGATTCGCCGCGGTCAAAAGGGAAAGTTGCCGCGCTCGCGAACTTACCCGGATGTGAAAAGGACGAGGCGGAAAAGCCTTGGGGGGAGTATCCGTCATTCAATGCCTTCTTCACGCGGCACTTAAAGGCGGGGGCGCGTCCCTTAGGGGACGGGGTCGTGAGCCCAGCGGATGGGCGACTCCTAATTTACCCCGCGGCATCTCTCGATGCACCTTTTCCCTTAAAGGGTGCGCGGCGAACTTTAAGGGAAGTTTTCCGTTTAGAAAAAGGGGAGAGCCTGCCATTTACGAGTGTCGACATAGTCGTCGTGCGCCTCGCGCCTGTTGATTATCACCGCTACCACTTCCCGACGGACGCGCAAATCATAGGCGCACCGCGGCACATTCGCGGCAAATACCACTCCGTTAACCCTATCGCACTCGTGCGGTATCCGGATGTCTACGCGGATAACGAGCGCACGATTACCCGTTGCTTGGCGGACTTTGGGTCTTACTTTATTATAGAGGTAGGTGCTTTTGGGGTGGGGGCGATTGTGAACACCTTTATGGGCGACACGGTTCGTAAGGGGGATGAGAAGGGCTACTTTAAGTTTGGCGGCTCAACTGTCATCCTCGCGTTCCCCGCGGGCAAGGTTACCTTTGACGCGGATCTCGTCGCGAACTCCCGCGAAGGACTCGAGACAAGAGTCCGTGCCCTAGAGCGGATAGGGGTCGTCGCCTAAAGTGCCGCGCTTTTAAGTGCGCAGGATGCCGAGTTCATAGGCGCGGGAGACGGCGCGACTCGCGTTGGGCGCATCCAGCTTATTAAGGATGTTCTTCGCGTGCGTCTT
>CAVCAF010000055.1:0-14172 GCA_963600185.1 Azospirillum sp. 51_20
CTCTTTGTATTTCTGCCTGGGTATCCTACAACCTCACTGGAAAGACAAAGAGAGGCTTCTTTTTTGTCCGATTGTCGAGCAGGGCGATTATCAATTGAGAGAGTGCTAGACGCAATGCAAGAAGAGAACCAAATGATTACGCTCGTTCAAGGACATTGGGCGATTGGTGGCGTGGAACGCGCCGAAGTTGTGCTTGCCAATGAGTTCGTGAAATGTGGCTACAGAGTTAATATCGTTGCCTTTCAATATGATAGGCGCGACTTACTTGCCCTCTTAGACGAGAGGGTGAATGTAGTAGAGCTGAGCTTCCCTGTTCTTACTTTGTGCAATATCCGTGCATTAAGGCGACTCTTCGCGACTAGCAAGGTTAATTATGTTGTTAACAATTGGGCGTTGCCTCTACCTGTCACGCTTCTATTAAGGATGAGTTTGTTTAGACGCGGCACTTCGTGCCTTGTCGCTATGCAACATAACCTGCCGAATACGAATAAGCGAATCGGTGATGCACGCGGCAGTTTGCGACGGCTAATATGGAAGGTCGCCTCGGCACTAAGTCTCAGGTATGTCTATAAACTTTCGGATGCGCACCTCGTGACTTCCAAGAGTTTTATCCCTATCTTCGGCAAGTTCATTGGCATCGCGTCCCCCAAGAAGTCGCACGCAATATGCTATCCCTTAACACTCGCGGCAGATCCCACTAAGCCCAAGGAGAATGCCTTCGTGTATGTTGGGCGCCTTGAGCAAACGCAAAAGCGCGTTGACCGCATAATTGCCGCGTGGCGCACGGTTCATGCGCAGTTACCGGATTGGCGTTTGGATATCGTGGGCGACGGACCCGACAGAGAAACGCTAGAAGAAAGCGCGAGAGAACTGCCGCGGATAAAGTTCCACGGCTTTCAGAATCCGAAACCTTATTATGAGACGAGTAAAGTCATCTTGTTGACTTCGGATTTTGAAGGATTTGGCCTCGTTTTAATTGAGGCAATGACGGCGGGATGTGTTCCGTTAATCTTGGGTTCGTATCCTGCCGCGTATGAAATCGCGGACGGCACCAATGGCATCGTAATGCCCGCACCGTTTAACCTCGAAGCTTATTGTGAAGAGATGATAAAGTTCGCGAAGTCGCCTGCGCTTCTGGACGCAATGGCACAGAAAGCGGTAACGAAAGCTACCGAATACGCACCTAAGGATGTCGCGAAAGAGTACCTTAAGCTCTTTCAAGAGCTAACTTAATTCAATTGTCAAAGAGCAAAGTGTTTATCCACGGATTTACACGGATTCTCACGGATTTTATTTAGACAGGATTTACAAGATTTTTGGCTCTCGGGTGAGATAAAATCTGATAGACAAAGCACCTCAATAATTGGTATAATATTGCAAGAAAGTTGTCCAAGTAGTAATTTAAGAAAGTTATAACGCGAACATGAAAGAAATAAACGGAGAGCTCCTCGCGAAGGGTCTTAAGGTGGCGATTGTCGTCAGCCGCTTTAATAGCTTCTTGACGGAACAGTTGGTGAAGGGCGCGGAAGATGCGTTCACGCGTCTTGGCGGTAAGAGCGATGACCTCGTCTTGGTGCGCGTACCAGGTGCGTACGAGTTGCCGCTCGTCGCCCAAAAGCTCGCGGCGAAGAAGGGTGTGGACGCTGTCGTTTGCCTTGGTGCGGTTGTGCAAGGGGCGACGAGCCATGCGCTTTTAATCAATGAGACAACGGCGCGGGCATTTAATCAGATTTCGCTTGAGACGGGCGTGCCCGTGCTGGACGGCGTTGTGAGCGCTGAAAACCTCGAGCAGGCCATTGAGCGGTGCGGCACTAAGCAGGGCAACAAGGGCTTTGCCGCAATGCAAAGCGCGATTGAAATGGCGCGCGTTATGAAGGCTCTTTAATCAATTTTTACTAATTATCTAAAGAAGGTATCACTATGAAAGAAGTAAAGAAAGTCGCGTTCTTGACCGCGGGCGGACTCGCCCCGTGCTTGAGTTCCTCTATCGGATTCCTCATTGACGAGTACACTAAAAAGGCTCCTCAAGTCCAGATGATTGGCTATGTTAATGGCTATATGGGGCTTTTGAAGGGCGACTCGATTCCTGTGACGGACGCGGTGCGTAAGGACGCGCTTATTATGGTGCAGCATGGTGGCTCGCCGATTGGTAATAGCCGCGTGAAGCTTACGAATGTTAATGACTGCGTAAAGCGTGGACTCGTCCATCCGGGTGAAGACCCGCTTAAGGTCGCGGCAGATCAGCTCGTGAAGGACGGCGTGGATGTGCTCCATACGATTGGCGGCGACGACACGAATACGACCGCGGCAGATTTGGCGGCGTACCTCGCGAAACACAACTATCCGTTAATCGTCGTAGGGCTCCCGAAGACGATTGATAACGATGTTTACCCGATTCGTCAGTCTCTTGGCGCATGGACTGCCGCGGAGGAAAGTGCGAAGTTCTTCTGTAATGTGGTGAAAGAGAATAGCGCGAACCCGCGCTCGCTCATCATCCATGAAGTTATGGGACGCAATTGCGGCTGGCTTACCTACAAGGCGGCGCAGTGCTACCACAAGATGGTTAAGGCGATGAAGTTCGTGCCGGACTTTATGCTTACGCCGGGACGGCAGGATGTGCACGCGATTTATGTGCCCGAGAGCCGCATAGACTTCCGCGAAGAGGCGGCGCGCCTTGCGAAAGTGATGGAAAAGTACGATTGCGTGAATATTTTCGTATCTGAAGGCGCGGGTGTTGCCGATATTATTGCGGAAATGCAGTACCGCGGCGAAGATGTTCCTGTGGATGCTTTCGGGCATCCGCGGCTTGATAAGGTCAATGTCGGGCAGTATGTCGGCAAGCGCCTTGGTGAGCTTTTGAAGGCGGAAAAGGTGCAGGTCTTCAAGTCGGGCTACTTCGCGCGTTCTGCCGCGCCGAATCGCAAGGATCGTATGCTGATTCATAAGTGTTGCAAAGTCGCGGTTGAGAGTGCGCTTCAGGGTATCTCGGGCGTGGTTGGACCCGACGAGAATAAGGACGGTCTCATCCGTGCCTGCGAGTTCGAACGCATTAAAGGCGGCAAGCCGTTCAATGTGCGCAAGGGCTCGTTCCGTAAGCTCCTCGAGGAAATTGGTCAGCCCTATCCGCGTAAGAAGCGTGCCCAAAAGAAGCAGCACTAAGCGCGTAATTCTGTGAAGTAAGAAAGGTTTACGCGAGCATGACCGGTATTGAACGGTTGCATGAAATAATGACCCGTCTTCGGAATCCGAAGACGGGTTGTCCTTGGGATCGGGAGCAGACGCTCGAGTCGCTTAAGCCGTGCGTTTTGGAGGAGTGCTATGAGCTCCTTGCCGCGATGGATCATCCCGAGGATAAGGCGAATCATATAGAAGAACTCGGGGATGTGCTTCTGCAGGTGATGTTCCAGTCCGTCATGGCGGAACAAGAGGGGCTCTTCACCTTTGATGATGTCGCTAACGCCATCGCCGATAAACTCGTCCGTCGTCATCCGCATGTCTTTGGGAATGTGGACGCGAAAGATACGGCGACGGTCTTGCGTAATTGGGAGCAGATAAAGCAGTCCGAACACCGCAAAGAAGCGCGGCACTCGGCACTGGACGGTGTCCCCGCGACCTTGCCTGGACTTATTAAGGCGCAACGCACCCAAGAGAAGGCGGCGCGTGTTGGGTTTGATTGGCAAGATGCCCAAGGTCCCCTCGCCAAGATAAAAGAAGAACTCGCCGAACTTGAGGCGGAAGTCGCCGCGCGTAAGTCTGACCGCCCTTGCGATTCAGATCGCGTGAAGGAAGAATTAGGCGACTTGCTTTTCTCGGTCACCAACCTTGCGCGGCACTTAAAGGTGGACTCTGAGAGCGCGATTGAAGGTACAACGGCTAAGTTTGCGCGGCGGTTTAGAGCCGTGGAAGCGGGTGCAAAGGCGGCGGGACGCAATTTAAAGGAAATGTCCCTCGCCGAGATGGATTCGCTTTGGGAAAAGGCGAAACACGACGCACCGCCCAAATCATGACGCTGGAAGTCTTGGAGCCGCGCGGATTCTGTGCGGGTGTCGCGGGTGCACTCCGTAAGGCACTCGCGATTACGGAGCGTCCCGTTTATTGCCTGCATGAGCTCGTCCATAATGAACTCGTTGTGGGTGAGCTTAAGGAGCGTGGCTTTGTTTTTGTAAATTCACTAAAAGAAGTCCCTTTGGGGGCAACACTCCTTTTTTCGGCGCATGGGGTCTCGCCTCAAGTTCGAGAAGAGGCACGAGCAAAGAATCTTAAAGTCGTGGACGCAACATGTCCCTTCGTTGCCCGCGTCCATAAAGAAGTGCGTGACTTTGCCGCACGCGGCATTCCCGTCGTCATACTCGGTGACGCGGCACATGATGAGGTAAAAGGGATACTGGGCGAAGCGCCTACCGCGTCAATTTATCCAGCCTTGCCCGCCGCGGAAAAGATTGGGGTTGTGAGCCAAACGACGCTTAATGCGGATGATGTTATCGCGACACTCGCGAGCTTGCGCAAAAAGTATGAAGTCGAGACTTCCGCGGCAGTTTGCCATGCGACAAAAGAGCGGCAGGATGCCGTAAAGCAGTTTAAGGGTGACGCGCTTTTGGTGCTGGGGAGCCCTAACTCCTCTAATACGCGGCGTTTAGCCGAAGTCGCGCCGTGCCGTGCGTTCCGTGCGGGGTCGCTCACCGAAGTGAAGGCACTTGACTTTACTGGCATTAACCACCTCGGCATAACGGCAGGCGCGTCCACACCCGAATCTTTCGTCGCGCAGGTCGTCACTTACCTCAAAAAAGCCTTCTAACCTGTATATACAGGTTTTTATTTTCGTAGCCCCCTAAGGCGGACGAATTATGCTATAATAGAGTGGAACAATGAAGAAGAAACCGCTCTATAAGAGGATTGCTGACGATGTGCGCGCGGCTGTGACGGCGGGGCGCTATGCGGACGGTAGCAAGTTGCCTTCAGATACGCAGTTTGAGCGTCGTTATAAGACGACGCGCCAAACCGTATTAAAAGCTATGCAGACACTAGAGGCGGAGGGCGTTATTCTGCGCCGTTCGGGTGTAGGGTCTTTCGTTGTTTCACAAGAGCCTTTGCCTGAGGGTCAATATGTCTCAACGCTTATTGCGCCAGGCGACGAATTCTTTGAGCGTGTGAGTGGTTATGTTGGCGCGGCGTGCCGTGCCTATGGACTCAATCTCATCTGGGGACCTGACGCGGACTTTCGCTCTATCTTGCCCCATGCCTCAATTGAGCACCTCGTTGAGCAGTATAAACGGCAGAATGTCCGCGGCGTATTCTTTGCGCCCGCGGCGGGGAATGACGCGACTGCCGCGCGTAATGCCGAGGTCGCCGCGGCACTTTCCGCGGCAGGCATTAAGATTATCCTTCTTTGCCGCGATAACGCGGTCTTCCCGCTCCGAAGTGGTTATGACCTCGTCGGAGTCGATAATTTAGAAGCGGGCTACCGTCAGACTGTGCATCTTATTGAGCAAGGGTGCCGACGGATTGTTTACGCGATGCGTGATGACCTCATTTGGACGATGCGTGCGCGTGTAACAGGGTATCATCTCGCCTTGCAAGAAGCGGGACTCCCTGCGTTGCCCGTGCAAAGTGCCGCGGTGAATGCGTGGGATAAGAAGTATATGCGTATGATTAAATCGCGCCTTAAGCCCGATGGCTTTGTTTGCTTTAATGATGCCCTCGCCGCGCGGGTTCTAAAGGCGCTTGCTGAATTGCGTGTCGCCGTACCTAAAAGCGTGAAGGTAATTGGTGTGGACGATAGCGAATACGCGCGTTATCTCGCCGTACCCCTTACGACTTTGCGCCAACCGCTCGCTTCCATTGGCGAAGAAGCCGCGCGCTTAATGGCGCTTCGCCTCGGTAATGACACGACACCTGCGCGGCGGATTCTTTTTGATACGGAACTCGTGAAACGCGCCTCAAGTATGCAAACTTTTAAGGGGCGTCCCAAAACTTCGCTTTTTAACAAGAAACTCTCTAAATCTAAGAAGAAAGGATAACTACTATGGTATCACGTCGTGAATTCCTCGTTGGCTCGGGTGCTTTTGCGCTCCCGTTTCTTACGGGTTGTTCGGGTTTTGGCTTCAAAGCCAATGAGAAAGTAAATGTCGCCGTCATCGGCATTGGTGCACGCGGTTTTGACGATATTAAGGCGCTCGCTGAGACGAAGCTCGCCAATATTGTCGCATTCGCCGACACTGAAATTGCGGGTGATTGGACGGCTGAGGCGCGTAAGATGTTCCCCAAGGTGCCGTGCTTTGACGACTTCCGCAAGATGTTTGACGCGATGGCGAACCAGATTGACGCGGTACTCGTCGCGACACCTGACCATTCGCACTTCGCCGCGTGTATGGCGGCAATGCAACTCGGCAAGTCCGTTTACACCGAAAAGCCCATGGGCAATAGCTTCCGCGATATTCAGGTTATGATGGATATGGCGGCGGCGAATCCGCGACTCGTTACGCAGATGGGCAACCAAGGGCACTCACTCGCGAACTACTATCAGGCGAAGGAACTCGCGGCGAAGGGCTACTTCGATAATACGGTCAAAGTCGTTGCCCACATGAACAATCCGCGGCGCTGGCATAAGTGGAATGGCTCGGTTAAGGAGATGTTTGCCGCGGGCGAGAAGGTGCCGGCTTATCTCAATTGGGACGCATGGCTCGCGCAGCGTCCACTTCGCCCTTATAACATCAACTATATTCATGGCGACTGGCGTTGCTTTTATGAATACGGCAATGGTGCGCTCGGCGATTGGGGTGCGCATACCTTCGATACGGCGCATGAGTTCCTAAATCTTGGCTTACCTGAGTCGGTTAGCATTATTAACTGCACAGGTTGGACGCCTGTCGTGTTCCCGATGTCTTCGGCTATTTCGTTTAAGTTCCCAGCGCGTGGACCGAAGATGCCCGCGTGTGAACTCCAGTGGTGGGAAGGTCTCGGGAACTTGCCCGAACTCCCGAAAGGCTATCGCTTTGACGCGAAGAGCGACACGCCCTTTATCGGTGGTGTCGCGGACGCGAAGAAGACGAAGCTCAACCCAGGACGCGAGATGTATCGTGCGGACGGTACGGTCTATCAGGGTATGTCCCATGGCGCGGAACTCTTCGCGTGCAATGGACCGAAGTTGCCGTCCGTCGCCGACCGCATGCCCGAAGGTTCTGATACGACGCTACATGTCGCGAACTTCTTGAAGGCTGTGAAGGGCGAAGAGAAGGCGAATTCGTCGTTTGCTGTCGCAGGTGTTCTCTCGCAGGTAATGACAATTGGTTGCATTGCCCAGCGTCTGCGGGCGAAGAACCTGACCTTCAGCCGTGAAGAGAAGCGCTTTACGGGCGCGGACTCAAACCTCGCCAACGCGCTTTTGGCAGGTCCTGAGCCGCGTAAGGAGTGGCTACAGTATTACAAGATTTAATAAACTAATAAGCTAGAGAAAGGTTATAAGAAGATGAACAAATTAGTTGTAATTGGTCTTGGTGCGTGCCTCGCGGGATGCGCGAGTGTTGTCCAAAAAGAAGTCGCCCCCAACACGCTCTCAGACGCGGAAAAGAAGGCGGGCTGGGAACTTCTGTGGGACGGTAAAACGACGAAGGGCTGGGTTGGCGTGAAGGATGGCTGCAAGAGCTTCCCGAAGTCAAGCTGGGTTATTGATAATGGCGTTTTGACTGTCTATCCTGTGAAGGGGACGGAAGCGAAACCGTGGACGAAAGCCCCGACGAAGGAAGTCTGGGCGCAGGCGGGTGGTGATATTGTCACCGAGCGCAAATTTAAGGACTTCGCGTTCAAGGTGGACTTTCGTCTTACGCCCGCGGCGAACTCGGGTATTAAGTACTTCTTTAATGAGAACGAGAATAATGGCACGACGCTCGAGTATCAGATGTTGGATAAGGGACACGCCGATTGGGGCAAGGGACGGGATGGTAATCGCCGCGTAGCATCTCTTTATGATATGCTCCCCGCGAATGCCGATAAGTACCTAAAGCCGATTGGCGAATGGAATACAGCTGAAGTTATCTCGAAGGGCGCCCATGTCGAGCACTGGCTCAATGGCGTGAAGGTGCTCGAGTATGAGCGCGGCGGCAAGGCATTTATGGAAGCATTCAAGCTTTCTAAGTACTCTGATACAAGCTATTTCAACAAGAATGGCAAATGGGGTCTCGCGCCTACGGGACGCATCCTAATTCAGGATCATACCGATTCTACCGTATCCTTCCGCAATATTAAGGTTAAGGAGCTTTAATCGGTCATGAAGTTAAATCTGGATTCAATTTCGACACAAAGTGCCGCGTGGCAGGGTGCACAGGTAAAATTGCCGCGTTTTGATATTGCCGCTATGAGGGCGGCGAGTGCTAAAACGCCGTGCTGGGTGCATTTCGGCGGTGGGAATATCTTTCGCGGCTTTATTGCTTCGCTTGACCAACGCCTTCTAGAGGCGGGGTTAACCGAGACGGGCATTTCGGTCGCGGAAACTTTCGACTATGATATTATTGATCGCATTTATGGCGACTTCGATAATCTCACACTTAATGTCACTTTGAATCCAGATGGTACGACAACGCGCGAAGTGCTCGCGTCCGTTGCCGAAGCGATTAAGGCGGACTTCACGAACGAGGAGTCCGTAGCGCGGCTAAAGGCGCTCTTCACCGCCCCGACTTTGCAAATGGTATCCTTTACGATTACGGAAAAAGGGTATGCTTTGCGCCGTCCAGACGGTTCACTTCTGCCTGTCGTCGCGGAAGATTTGGCGAAGGGACCTGCCGCGTCGCGCCATGTAATGAGCATTGTTTGTGCGCTTCTCCTCGCTCGGTTTAAGGCAAGCGCGTTGCCGCTCGCGGTTGTTTCGATGGATAATTGCTCGCATAATGGCGAGAAGCTCATGAAGGCGATCCTCGAAATTGCCGACGCGTGGATTGCTAAGGGCTATGCGGACGCGGCGTTTAAGGATTATTTGACGAATCCCCATAAAGTCGCGTTCCCGTGGTCTATGATTGATAAGATTACGCCGCGTCCTCATGCTCGCGTTGAAGCGAGTTTGGCAGAGTCGGGCATCGAGGCGATGGAACCTATCGTCACGGATAAAAAGACCTTTATCGCCCCCTTCGTGAACGCTGAGAAGCCGCAGTACTTGGTGGTTGAAGATACTTTCCCGAACGGACGACCTCCGCTAGAGAAAGCAGCTGTTTATTTTACTGATCGCGAAACTGTGAATAAAACCGAGAAGATGAAGGTGACGACATGCCTAAATCCGTTGCATACAGCGATGAGCATGTATGGCTGCCTTCTCGGGTATACGCTTATTTGTGACGAGATGAAAGACGCGGATATTGTCCATCTTGTGAAGCGTCTTGGTTATGTAGAGGGGCTACCTGTCGTTGTTGACCCTGGTATCATTTCGCCGCGTGCGTTCATTGATGAAGTCGTGAATGAGCGTCTGCCGAATCCCTTTATGCCAGACGATCCGCGGCGCATTGCGACTGACACCTCCCAGAAAGTGGGCATTCGTTTTGGTGAGACGATAAAGAGTTATCTCGCGCAGAAGCGTGACTTGGGGACGCTTGTCGCCATTCCCCTCGCTTTGGCGGGATGGATGCGCTACTTGCTCGCCGTTAATGATAAGGGCGAGGCGATGGAAGTCTCGGCAGATCCCCTTAAGGACGAATTACAGGCTAAACTGGCGGGTGTCGTTTGGAATGACCCCGAGACTTATAAGGGACAACTTTATGCTATCTTGTCGAACGCATCCATTTTTGGCGTGGATTTGACGACTACGCCACTTGCGGAAAAGATTGAGGGCTACTTCGTGCGACTTCTTGAAGGCGCGGGGGCGGTTCGTAAGGTTTTACAAGAGGAATTAACCGCGGCAGATGGGGGTGCGCAATGACAAAGGCGGCAAAAGCAAGTAATTTTCGCTGGATGATTTGTTCGTTGCTGTTCTTCGCGACAGCCGTTAATTATCTTGATCGTCAAGTTCTTTCACTTACTTGGAAGGACTTTATCGCGCCTGAGTTTCATTGGACGGACGCGGACTATGGCGTGATAACGGGCTATTTCTCGCTCATCTACGCGATTTGCAATCTTTTCGCAGGCAAGTTCGTGGACTGGATGGGCACGAAGAAGGGGTATCTTTGGGCGATATTTATCTGGTCACTCGCCGCGTGCCTTCATGCGGCGTGCGGTTGGGCTACGGCGCAATTTGTGGACGGTGTCTCAAGTGTCGCGGCAATGCGTGCGGTTGAAACGGGTTCGGCAATCGCGCTCTCTGTCGCGTCCGTCTCGGTCTGGCTCTTTTTGGGATGTCGTTGTATGCTCGCGCTTGGCGAAGCGGGGAACTTCCCCGCGGCAATTAAAGTGACGGCGGAATACTTCCCAAAGAAAGATCGTGCCTTCGCGACCTCCATCTTCAACTCGGGCTCATCGGTTGGGGCGCTCATCGCTCCTGCGCTTATACCTATTATGGCGCGGCACTGGGGTTGGGAAGCTGCATTTATCGTCATTGGTGCATTGGGCTTCGTTTGGATGGGCTTTTGGTCGTTCCTTTATAAGAAGCCAGCGGAAAACCCGCGCGTAAATGCCGCGGAGCTCACCTATGTTTCCCAAGATGAGGGCGCGGCGCAAGTTGAGGAGTCGCCCCAAGAGACGCGCTCCATTAGTTATATTAAGTGCTTTGGGCTTCGCCATACATGGTCGCTTATTCTTGGACGCTTTTTGACGGATGGCGTATGGTGGTTCTTCCTCTTCTGGACACCAGGTTATCTCTCGGATCAGTTTGGCTACACGAGTGACTCAGGTATGGGCATGTCGCTTATCGTCACCCTTTACGCAATTGTGACCTTCGTCTCGATTTACCTTTGTAAGTTGCCGACTTGGTTCGTTGATCGTAAGGGTATGAACCCTTATGAGGGACGCATGATCGCGATGTTTATCTTCGCGTGCTTCCCGCTTTTGGCACTCGGGGCGCAGCCACTCGGCGCGTATAGTGCGTGGTGGCCCGCGATTCTCATTGGTCTTGCTTGCGCGGGACATCAGGCGTGGAGCGCGAATGTTTATTCCGTCGTCGGCGATATGTTCCCGAAGTCATCCATCGCGACGCTAACGGGCATCGCCCAATGTGCCGCGGGACTCGGTAGCTTTACGATTAACTTAAGCGCGGGGTGGCTCTTTACTTACGCGGCAGAAAAGGGCGATGCATTCACATTCGCGGGCTACACGGGTAAGCCCGCGGGCTATATGATTGTGTTCTGCTACTGCGCGGTCGCGTATGTCATTGGTTGGGCGTGCATGAAGGTGCTCGTGCCCCACTATAAGAAAGTTGAAGTTTAATCTCTAAACTCTTTTAGAAAGGATAATTCCTATATGAAGCAGGGTTGGCGTTGGTATGGCGAAAAGGACGCGATTTCTTTAAAGGAAATCCGCCAAGCGGGCGTGACGGATATCGTCGCGGCACTTTACAATCGTAAGCCGGGCGAGGTGTGGCCCGTGAAGGAAATCCGTGCCCTCGCAGCGAAAGTTAAGGCGGCGGGCATGATTTGGAGTGTCGTTGAGTCGGTGCCCGTCCATGAAGACATCAAGAAACGGCAGGGCAACTACGCCCAGTATATTGAGAACTACAAGAAAACGCTACGCAACCTCGCGACATGCGGCATCCATACGGTCTGCTACAACTTCATGCCAGTATTGGACTGGACGCGTAGTAATCTTACTTATGAGTTGCCCGATGGCTCAACCTGCCTTGGCTACAACGCTTATGAAGTCGCGGCATTTGATATGTTCGCCTTAAAGCGTCCGAATGCTGAGAAGGCATACGATAAGAAGACGATCGCGCGGGCGAAGAAGCTGTGGCAGAGCTATAAGCCTGCGGAGCGACTCCGCGTTCAAAAGTCAATCTTGACGGGCTTGCCAGGAACCGTTGACGACTTAACGCCTGCACAATTTCTCGCGGAACTCGCGACATATAAAGGAATTGGTGACGCGGAATTGCGCCATAATATGTACACCTTCTTGAATGAGATTACGCCCGTACTTGAAGCGTGCAAGGTGGATATGTGCATTCACCCCGACGACCCACCTCAGCCCATATTCGGACTGCCGCGTGTTCTTTCGAATGCGGCGGATATTCGGGAGATGATGAAGAAGTGTCCGTCTAAACATGTTGGTCTCACGCTCTGCACAGGTTCCCTCGGCGGTTCACTCGCGAATGATGAAGTCGCTATTTTCAAGGAGTTCGCGAAACGGATCTTCTTTTGCCACTTTCGCAATCTTGAGTATACAGAGCCAGGGATTTTCCACGAGTCGAAATGTCATTTGATTGGCAAAACCGACTTACCCGCCTTAATGCTCGCCTTTTTGAAGGAAGAAAAGCGCCGCGGCGAAGAAATCGTTGTGCGCCCAGATCATGGGCGGCTCATGGAAATTGACAAGTTCCGTCAATGCTATTGCGGTTATTCGTACGGCGGACGCCTCGTTGGGCTCGCCGAATTGCGTGGACTTGAGATTGGACTCAAAGCGGCGCACCCCGCGCTTAAGAAGGAAAATTGGCAGAAATGAAAAAGCCTTTTATAAATGATGACTTCTTGCTGACGACACCCGCCGCGCGCGAACTTTATCACACATACGCTGAGAAGCAACCCATTATTGATTACCATTGCCACTTGCCGCCGAAAGAAATTGCGGAAGATAAACGCTGGGCAGATATGACCGAAGTATGGCTCGGTGGAGACCACTACAAGTGGCGGCAAATGCGCTCCAACGGAATCAACGAGCGGCTCATTACGGGCGACGCGCCCGCCTATGATAAGTTCGCTGCGTTCGCGAAGACGATGGAACGCCTCGTGGGCAATTCGTTATTCGATTGGTCTCACCTTGAACTTGCGCGTTATTTTGGTGTGACGGAACGGCTTTCGAGCGAAAGTGCCGCGCGGATTTGGCAGGTGTGCAATCGCAAACTCGCGACGAAGAGCTTTTCTGCGCGGGGTTTGATGAAAAAGTCTAATGTTAAGGTCGTTGTTACGACGGATGACCCAACGGACACCCTAGAATATCATCAAGCGATCGCCGAAAAACCTTTCTCTACGCGTGTTCTCCCCGCTTGGCGGTCGGATAATGCGTCCAAAATTGAAAACTCTGCCTTGTGGAACGCGTGGATGACAAAGCTTGGAGTTGCCGCTAAGATGTCCGTTAAGACATGGGACGACTTTCTTTCCGCACTCGCTAAGCGGCACGCCTTTTTCGCGAAGAATGGATGTGTTATTTCTGACTATGGAGTCTCGGAACTCTTTTGCGTCTCCTATACTGAAGCTGAGATTAGGCGAATCTTCAAGAAAGCGCGGCAGGGCGGTAAGGTTACGATCGAGGAGCAGGCGAAGTTTAAGAGTGCTTGGCTTTTTGAGGGACTCAAGATGGACGCGGAGGCGAATTGGACGACTCAGCTTCATGTTAATTGTCTGCGCAATCCCAATTCAAAAATGTTCGCCGCGCTCGGACCTGATACAGGCTTTGATTGCATAGGCGAATGGAATCTGAATCTGCCGCTCGCGCGGCTTTTGGATAAGTTAGAGCAAACCTGCGGTGTGCCACGGATGGTGCTTTATTCCCTCAATCCGAAAGATATGGAAATGCTCGCGACGCTTATGGGGAGCTTCCAGAAAGGACCTGAACGCGGGCACCTCCAGCTCGGCGCGGCTTGGTGGTTCTTAGACCAGAAGAATGGTATGCGTCATCAATTGGATGCCCTCGCCGCGTTAGGAAGCCTCGGCAACTTCGTGGGCATGTTGACGGACTCGCGTTCGTTCTTGAGCTATACGCGCCACGAATACTTCCGTCGCTTGCTTTGTCAGAAGTTTGGCGAGGAAGTCGCCCGTGGCGAGTTGCCCAATGACCTCAAGTGGTTAGGCGGTATTGTCGCGGATATCTCCTATAACAACGCGAACGCCTATTTCTTTGGTTGATAAGTAGTGGGCAACAAGAACCGTTGCCCACTGCTTTAGTAGCGGAATTATCCTGTATGTTCCTGCAAGAGCCTTTGGAATTGCGTAAGAAGATTGTGCGCTCTTATCGCATTGGGCTCGCCATGGAAAGGGAGAGCATTTTCGCACGCCGCGATTGGCTATGTACTCATGTGTTGCACTTTAGTCATTCTTTTCATGCTCCACATGATAC
>CAVCAF010000056.1:0-14119 GCA_963600185.1 Azospirillum sp. 51_20
ACGCCATCACCGCGGCGAATTGGGAGTACTTCCTCGGCGTATTCTACTCGCATGCGACGGAAACCGAACTCGCCGCGGCAAAAGCCCAGTCGGAAAAGAGCGCCTCACCCGAAGTCCTCGCCTGGCTCTACGCGAAGTAAAAATGTCTAACGCAAAGAACACAAAGGATTTTGACGCAAAGGGACGCAAAGACTTATCGCGTAAAGCCTTTGCGTTCTTAGCGTTCTCTTTGCTATCTTTGCGTTAAAAAACGCATCTTTGATCTTTGACAATTGAATAACTTGGCGCGGTGCCTACCCAATGCGCTTTAGGCGGTAGCGGGCGAGGTGGCGCAGGGCGTTATGGTAAACACTAAAGAGTGCGGAAACTATCCGTCGCGGGATAGTCGCGCCGCTAAGGTGCTCCTTCGCGCCAAGCAAGCCCACCGCACGCATTGCCGCCTCGTAGCACTTGCGCTCTGGACGATGATTCCAACGCCAAGGCTTCTTTATGCCCCAAAAGTGGATTATCCGTGGCGCAATAATCGCTTCTAGCACTTGCCGCGGCGGATTGCCCCGCCACCACTTCTCGTGGATTGAGTGCTTAAGTTGCCGCTCGCACCATCCGTCACAATAGTTATACGCCATAGGCAAGGGTAGGACGCGATTCCAGAGGAGTCCGTTTAACGCGTCCTGATCGCAACGCGTAGCGATGTCTCTATGCTTCGTATACCAGTCAGCCGCCTTAGCGACGAGGTTCTCTTTACGGACGGCTTCCAGATTAAAGACTTCCACGCCTGCATTAAAGTAGCGTTCGGCGGCGGGGTCTATCAGAGGACTCTGCCAGTAATCCAGATTGCCGCGCGCGGCACTTTCAGTGCGAGAGTCCTCATAAACTGTCGCGATGACCTTATCGCCGAGGTCAAGTTCATAAAGTTCGCCGAGGTCTGCGCGTACGAAAGTATCAATATCTAGGTAAACGACATTGCCTATTTCGTCCTTAAAGACATCCCCGACGAAGCACCGTGCCCAAGTGAAGACACTCCACATGACTCCTGGGTTATAGAATGCCGCATAGTACGAGGTTAAATAAGGGTCAATGTTAATAACCTCAAGCGTGGCGAAGGAATACTGTGCGAGTCGCTCCGTGAGCGTCTTTATGTGTTCGGACGAGAGAGGACTCTTGCCGCCTGTGAAGATAGAAATGCGCAATTTGCGCCGCGGATCTGCCGCCTCCAAAAGAGAATAACTCGCCACCAGCAATTGCGAGAAGCCTGCGTCATCGCTACAAAACAGGACATGTCCCTCTTTTAGGGGCTTCTCTTCACTTTGGGAGTCGCCTCCCTTCGTTGCACTTTCTATATTCTTCATGCTCAAATTCACCCATATGATACCATATTTTCGCCGCGGACGCAATTACAATAAGTGCACCCTCGCCCGCCGCGGCACTTTCCGCGGCACTTCGTCCCCTAGACGAGTGGGCTTCGTTTTGCTATAATAATAGCCGACTTGAATCCAAGAAAGGTCTCCGTCCATGGTTAGAAGTAAGAGCGTTTTTGTGTGGGTGCTCGCGGCACTTTCCGCGGCAAATTATGCGTTTGGCGCAGTTGCGTATAACCCTGCCAAAGAGCGCGTCCTTTCCGTCGCGGCATTTCGTGATAAGGCTGAGGCGGCTTGGATTGGACAGATCGCGGGCGTCTGTTGGGGGTGGTCCACGGAGTTCAAGTTTAATGGTGTCATCATGCCCACGGATAAGGTGCCCGCATGGAAGCCCGAACTCATCAACGAGGCTTTCGGACAGGATGACCTCTATGTGGAAATGACCTTCTTGCGCACGCTTGAGCAATACGGACTTGATGTCGACATTAAGCAGGCTGGACGCGACTTCGGCAATTCGAAATATCCGCTTTGGTGCGCGAATCTCGCCGCGCGCGAAAACTTGCGTAAGGGCATCGCCCCGCCTGACTCGGCGAATCCCGTCTTCTCTTCACGTGGCAATGACATTGACTACCAGATTGAGGCAGACTTCGCGGGCATTATCTCCCCTGGACTCCCCAACTCGGTCATCAAACTCTCTCAGACCTTCGGGCGCATTATGAACTATGGCGACGGGGTGCTTGGCGGTATTTTTATGGGAGCTATGTATGCGGAGGCGTACTTCACCACTAATCGCTTCGAGATTATCAAGGCGGGACTCGCCGCAATACCTGCTGACTCGGACTACGCCGAAGTCGTTAGGTTTATTGTCGCGTGGCACGAACAAAACCCCACCGACTGGCAAAGTTGCTGGCGCAAGATTCATGAGAAATATAGTAAGGCGGGTAAGTTCACTTGGCGCGATACCAACGGCAATATAGATGTACGCATCAATGGGGCAATGGTTGTGATCGGACTTCTTTATGGGAATGGCGACCTAGACGAGACGATGCGCATTGCTATGCGCGGCGGCTATGACTCAGACTGCAACCCTTCTTCCGCGGGCGGCATTATCTTTACCACTGTCGGCTTCAAAAACTTACCGCCGCGCTTTACCGAGAAACTTATCCGTAATAAGAAGTTCGACTTTACGGACTATGACTTCACATCTCTTATGGCTGTCACAGAAAAATTGGCGCGGCAAATCATCGTCCAACAAGGTGGGCGCGTAGTAAAAGATGAAAATGGCGCGGAGTGGTTCGTTATCCCCCGCTCCCCCGCTATGCCGCCCGTGTACACCCCGACATGGCGAGCCGAGAAGCCCCTCGGCGTGCGCTATGAAACGAGCATTCTAAAGCCCGACAACAGCCCGAACGCGGGCAACTGAAGTCCCTTTAAGCAAGATTCGCTTCGCCTTCGAAGTCTCGCCACTTACGAAGACGACGGCGCTTTTAGGCAGGTCAAACGCGTCCGCGAGCGCCTCTATAAGTTCCTTATTCGCCTTACCATCAACGGGTGCCGAGCGGATGCGCACTTTTACCGCGCCATCAAAGAGTCCGTCTATCCCCGCCTTGGAGGAGCGTGGACGCGCCTTAACTGCGAGAATTACCCCTTCGGGAGTCTCTACTAAATAATCAGCCATTTTGCTGGGCGAGGACGAGTTCCTCTGCCGTCAAATCACGCCATTCGCCTGGTTTTAAGTCACGCGACAAGGTAAGTGCGCCAATAGAAATGCGCTTAAGGGAAAGCACCACGAGATGTGCCGCGCTACACATATAACGAATCTGCCGCTTGCGTCCCTCGTGAAGGCAGAACTTTAGGGTTGTTATGTTGTTCTCAGCCGTGCGCAAAACTTCCACGGGCACAGGACGCGTCACATAGCCGTCAGGCATTGTAACGGGACCTCTAAGAATGCGCAATTTATCTTCCGACCAACGCCCCGCGGCACGGACGATGTAGGTCTTTTTATGCTCATAGCGCGGGTGGGTGAGGTGCAGGGTAAGGTCTCCATCATTCGAAAGGAGTAAAAGCCCTTCACTCTCCTTATCAAGTCGTCCAACTGGGACAAGTCGCTCGGTTACCTCGCCACGGATAAGATCCAGCACCGTCTTCCCGCCGAAAGGATCCGTCACGGACGACAAAACGCCCACGGGTTTATTGAGCATAATCGTGCGTTTCTTCTCAGGTGCTTGGATGAGCCGCCCCTCAACCGCAATCTTCGCCGTGTCGGGGTCTACACGAAAACCAGGCTCACGCACAACGAGTCCGTCCACCGTAACACCCCCCGCGGCAATTAAAGTTGCCGCGCCGCGTCTAGAAGCTATGCCCGCGTGGGCAAGGATATTCTGAAGTCGTTCGGTCATGTCTGCTCCCGTTTATCTACGAACCCAAGTACGCCACACTTCTCGCCCACATAATAAGCGCTCGCGATCGCCTTATGGACATAATCTTTCGCGCCACGAACCGCTTCCGTAAGGGAGCGTCCAAGGGCAAGTTCCGCCGCGAGTGCCGCCGCGAGGGAACACCCCGTCCCATGGGTTGAAATGGGCGAAGGAATACGCGGGGCGGTAAAGGAGTGCACGGTTACGCCGTCAAAAAGGATGTCCACCGCGGCACTTCCCACCCCATGTCCCCCTTTCACAAGAACTGCCGCGCCATACAGGTCATAAAGTTCGCGGGCAAGCTTCTCCAAATGGGCGACGGTACTTATTCCTGAGGGGGTGCGCCCCGCTAATACTTCCGCTTCGGGGAGGTTCGGGGTAATGAGTGTCGCCTGCGGAATAAGCCACTTCTTAAGGGTCTCCACGGCGCTCGATTCAATAAGCCGCGCTCCACTCGTCGCAATCATAACGGGGTCCACAACTATCGCGACTTGAGGAATCGCCTTAAACCGTGCGGCAATCACCTCAATCGCGGCAGGATCTGAAAGCATACCCGTCTTAAGCGCGGCAATTTGATAGGCACTTAATACCGCGTCCAATTGTGCCGCAACAAAGTCCGCTGGCACAGGCAAAACCCCACTCACCGCGAACGGCGTTTGGGCAGTTAGCGCGGCAAATACGGTGCAACCGTGAAGCCCATAAGCGTGAAACGCACGCAAATCCGCCTGAACCCCCGCGTTTCCACCCGAGTCCGACCCTGCTATTGTTAGGCAACAGGGGTGAATCGCGTCCCTTTCGCTCATAAATCCTCCGGCTCAAGCGTCTTTAGCTCGGGCTCATCGAGGACGGAAAGCAAACTCTCCGCGGTAATGTTACCACCCTTCTTGCGCAAAACGAGGATGCGGGCGATGAGGGCACTCTCAAGATCCGTCAAAACCGCGCCGTCCTTACGATCTTGCAAAATCCGCAAGAGGTCGCTAGTCGTTACGCTCACTTTCGCTTCCGTCCGCGGCACAAAGAAACTAATAATAGCCGTCGCGAGATTCGAAAGCGGACGCAAGATCGTCGCCAAAACCTCATAGAAGGAAATAAGTATAAGCACGCGGCGCAAGGGACGCGTTGTACAAAGTAGTTTCGGCAAAAACTCGCCGAGGTAAAGAAGCACAACTGCCGCGACACACGCCCAAACCGTCCGCCCTAAGGAAGAATCTACTAAAATGCGCCCCGCAAGTGCCGCGGAAGCCGAGGAAAAGAGGGTGTTCGCAATATTGTTGCCCACGAGAATCGTCGTAATCGTATCTTGGAGGTTACTTATCGCCCGCAAAACCGCCTGCGCCTTAGTTGACCCCTCGCGTGAGAGGTGGACGATGCGCCCCCGCGAAACAGTGACAAACGCCGCCTCAGAAGCCGAAAAAAGGCTCGAGAGAACAAGGGCAATAATTACCGTAAAGACGAGAAGGAGCGTAATAATCATTCCATATCCTCCCGCGTCTTTTCTACCGCCTCATCCGTCTCAGCAATAAGTTCAGCGTCCGTATCAGGCTTCGGGAACTCGAGAACTTCCAACTTCACCGTCTCCACGCGGTGTTTACGGCGTTTAAGGATGGTTAGCCTTACGCCTTGTTCTTCAATAACCTGTCCGACATGGGGAATGCGCTCAACTTGCGCGGCAATCCATCCCGCGAGGCGATCGGCATCTTCCGCGGCAAGTTCCAAGCCAACCGTGCGGTTAATCTCATCTAGGCTCGCGTCCGCGTCAATTGTCCAAACGCGGGCTGATTCGCGGCGGATAAGAGGTTCCGTATCCCGATGCCCGAGCGCGTCAGGTCCAACAATGAGTTCTAGGATATCCGTTAGCGTAATAATACCTGCCGTGCCGCCAAATTCGTCCGTCACCACGGCGAGCGGCAAGTGGCTTTTACGAAATGTCACGAGTAAGTCGTCCAAGGTAACTTGCTCAGGGACGAATAGGGCTTCTAGCCGCTTACCCATCCGCGCATCCATTACGCCCTCAATTGCGTCTGGGGTGCGGTTATAAATTGGTAGATAATGATGCCGCGCTGACTTGAGTGTTTCGGCACGATACTCCGCGGGGCGATCTGAATCATACCCTTCAATATCCACACGCGGAGTCATTTCGTCATTCGCGTGTAATTCCGAAAGTCGCAGAACCCCCTCAATCATTTTCTCGTCCTCAAGGGCGAACTCACCACTTTCCGCGGCAGATTCTAGTACGCTCACGAGTTCCGCGTCAGAAAGTGCACGGCGTTCCCGCGTCAAAGCTTTCGCATATGCCCTAGACGAAAGGCTAAAGAATGCGGTTAGGGGCTTTAGGAAATGGATTAAAACGAGCATAACCCGCGCACAAAAAGGCGCGACACGCTCATCATATTTTAGCGCGAGGCGCTTAGGGGTAATTTCGCCGAATGCCAAAAGCGCGATAGTCATAACAGGCACGGCGAGCGCCCCACCCCAACGCGGAATGCAGGTTGAAAGAACGAGATAGCCAATTGTCGCCGCGGCAAAGTTTACGAAAGTGTTGCCCACAAGGAGTGTAGAAAGGAGCGCGGCGGAGTCCGCCAAACACGCGTCTATACGCGCCGCATCCGCCACACTTCGTGCACGAATACGCGAGCGCTGGGCACCCGTCAGAGAAAAAAGAGCTATTTCTGAGCCTGAGAATAGCGCCGAGAGCGCCAAAAGGGCAATTAAAGCGATTATCTCAAGAAATAGCATGCAATTCTTAGAAATGCTTGACGCGCGGTTGCCAGCCTTTGGCTTCCTCGGGCGTAAAAATCCCGAAAGCCATGACGATTAGGCGATCGCCCACCTTACCTTGATGAGCCGCCGCACCATTTAGGCAACAAACATGGGTGCCGCGCTTGCCTTCTATCGCGTAAGTCTCAAAACGGTTGCCATTCTCGACATCGGCGCAAAGTATTTTCTCGTAAGGCAAGATGCCGACGGCTTCCATATCATCTGGGTCAAGCGTAAGCGAACCCTCATAATCCAGGCACGCCTCGGTTATGTGGATGCGGTGCAATTTCGCCTTAAGTAATTTAAGTTGCATAATTAGTCGCCCAACTTTTCTTTTATCATCTTAGCGGTAATGACAACTTTCTTCATCTTTTCGTTGCCAGGCGCCTCGTACATAATATCCGTCATCAACTTTTCCATTTCGGCGCGCAAGCCGCGTGCACCCGTTTTGCGGGCGAGTGCCATATGCGCGAGTTGACGCAGGGCATCCTTTTCAAAGACGAGTTCTACGCCGTCCATCCCGAGAAGCTTCGTATATTGCTTAACGAGGGAGTTCTTGGGTTCCGTTAGAATCTTTACGAGGTCGTCTTCAGTAAGTTCCTCGAGGGAAGTGACGATGGGGAGGCGCCCAATAAACTCGGGGATAAGCCCAAACTTCACGAAGTCCTGCGGACGCGCCTGGCGCAAAAGTTCCGTGACCTCATTCTTTTCGAGCGCGGCACTTTCTTGGGCAGCGTGGTCAAACCCAATGACGCGTTGCCCCGTACGCGCGGCAATTATCTTATCCAGCCCAACGAACGCACCCCCGCAAATAAAGAGGATGTTTGTCGTATCAACTTCGAGATATTCTTGGTCGGGATGCTTGCGTCCGCCTTTCGGGGGGATGCGGCAAATGGTGCCTTCCAAAATCTTCAGGAGTGCCTGCTGCACGCCCTCACCCGACACATCGCGCGTAATAGAAACATTATCCGTCTTTGAGGCGATCTTATCGATTTCATCAACATAGATAATGCCGCGCTTGGCGAGTTCCACATCGCCCCCCGCGTTCTGCACAAGATACCGCACGAGATTCTCGACATCCTCGCCAACATAGCCCGCTTGGGTAAGAACTGTCGCGTCACCTATTGCGAAAGGTACGCCCAGCATCTTCGCGAGCGTCCGTGCGAGGAGCGTTTTACCTGTCCCCGTAGGACCTAATAGAAGGATGTTGGACTTCTCAATATCCACATCGGCGAGCGGGTCTTTCCCGTCCTTCTTTTGGGCGGCACTCTCTAAGCGCCGATAGTGGTTATGCACGGCTACCGCGAGAACCTTCTTCGTCTCGTCGTGTCCGATTACATACTGGTCAAGGAACTCTTTGATTTCCCGCGGCGAAGGGGTCGGCGGCAACGCTTTAGCCTTCTCTTGCTTGACTTTAAAGACCTTCTCATCAAGCATGCGGTTGATGTATTTCACGCAATCGACGCAGATGTAACCATCTGCGCCTGGAATCAAGTCCGCCTCTTTCTCCGTCCTACCGCAAAACGAACAGTGTCCGCTTTTTTTCATGCTTTAATTACCTTATCAATCAAGCCCCACTTCAGCGCCTCCTCGGCGGACATAAAGTGGTCGCGGTCGGTATCCTTAATGACATCCGCCATTTTCTTGCCCGAATGCTTAGCGAGGATGGCGTTGAGGATCTCCTTCAAGCGCAAGATTTCGCGCGCGGTAATCTCGATGTCGCTCGCCTTACCCTCCGCACCGCCCCAGGGCTGGTGGATCATGATGCGGGCGTTCGGGAGCGCATGGCGCAAGCCCTTCGTGCCCGCCGTCAGCAAAACCGCACCCATGGACGCGGCTTGCCCAATGCAGTAGGTCGCGATCGGACAACTTACGAACTGCATAGTATCGTAAATCGCGAGTCCCGCCGTGACGCTACCCCCGGGCGAATTAACATAGACATTAATCTGCTTCTTGGGGTCTTGGGACTGCAGGAACAAAAGCTGCGCCACTATCGCGTTAGCCATATCGTCGTTCACCTCGCCCGAGATGAAAACGATACGATCTAGTAATAGGCGGGAATAAATATCGTATGTGCGCTCGCCGCGTCCCGTTTGCTCGACGACATAAGGTATCATATAGCTTTTTTCCATTGGGCAACTCCCCAAGAAGAATGGTTGTTTTACTTCTTAGCCTGATCAATAACGAACTGCAACGCCTTGAGTAAGCGCGGCGTTTCGTTCTCGTCCTTAGGCTCTTCAATCTTTTCAGCGTCCGCAATCGCGTTAAGGATGTACGAGAGGCGCACTTGCTTCGTCGCGTTCTCTTCGGCTTCCTTAAGAATCTTCTCGCGGTTTTCCTCAAAGTACTTCGCGCCCAAGCCCGAATACTGCGCACGCTCCGCGTACTCCTTCAGGAACGCATTCATGCCGCGCTTAACCTGAGAGTCCGGCACATCAAAGTCGACTTTCTTAAGAAGCATATCCGCCGCTTCCTGTTCGCGGCGCGAAGTTTCACGGCTATCCGCGGCCTTTTGCATTTGTTCACGGATGTATCCCGTCAACTTCTCCAGCGACTCCGCGTTTTCCTTAAACTGGGGCTTGAGTTGCTCAAGGAATGCCGCGTCGTCGGGCATCGTGCGTGAGCGGAAGCCCTTAACGGTAATCGTGTAAACCGCCTTCTTGCCGCGCAAAGCCTCAACCGTGAAGTCCTTGGCGAACTTAACCTTGATATCCGCCTTGGTCTCGCCAATCTTCATGCCCTTGAGCGCTTCCAAAACCTCAGGGATGAAGCGCCCTTCTAGGAGCTGCGTCCAGAAGCCCTTGCCCTCGGCGAAGAACTTCGCGTCCGCGGCAACATCGGTAATCGGCTTATCGTCAATCGTGCCCGCATAGTCGAATTGCACGAAGTCGCCTTCGTTTATCGCCTCGCCTTCTTTCGCGTCCACATAATTCGCGCAGGTCTCACGCAACCGCGCGAGCTGCTTCTCGACTTCCTCGTCCTTCACCGCAACATCATTAAAGGTAAGCTTAAGCCCCTTGTAAGTCGGGAGCTTGAAGGTCGGGCGCACCTCGATCGTGGCGGTGAAAGTCGCGCCATTCTCGTCGTGTTTAACATCGTTAATAGCCGCGACGGCGACGAATGTCTCATCGAGCTTCGCGTCCTTAAGTGCCGCGGCGAGTTGCTTATTGATAAGCTCCTCACGGATCTTCTGTTCCAGCGCGGAACCAAAGTTCTTACGGATAATTGCGAGCGGAACCTTGCCCGCACGAAAGCCCGGCACGCTTGCTTCGCGCATAAAAAGCTTCTCGACATCTTTGACGATGTGGCTCGCTTCATCAGCCTCAAGCGTAGCGGTTAGCTGCACTTGGCACTTATCCAAATTCTTCGTTTCAGTCTTCATAGCAATCAATTACTCCTCTAGAGGTAGAATGTGAGTATATATTTTACCATATTTTCGGCATTTTGTGGAGCGAAAACTTACGAAAAGCGTAAAAAAATTACTTGACAAATGCGACTTCTCTCTTTTTACTCTAGTCAAAGCCTAGCGCTCTTGTAGTATTTTTAGACAAAGAAGGCAAGGTTTCTAGGGTGTCCGAGAGGTTAGGTTTCGGGGCGGAAACGCCCCGACTAAAGCGACCTACCGCCCGCGGTAAACTGCCGCGCCGACCTCGCCAAAGCGCCTCGCCGACCTCGCCAAAGCCTCTCGCGAACCCCGCCCCAGTACCCCGCCGACCTCCTCTTACTGGAAGCCCTTCAAGAGACCGCGGTCTATTGGCTTAGAGACCGCGGTCTATTGGCTTGGAGACCGCGGTCTCAGGGTCGAGAGACCGCGGTCTCAAGATGCTGAGACCGCGGTCTCTTAAACCCCTCCCAGTATCTCTCTATTATGGACAAGCAAAGGCGACGGGACGGAACAAGCCGCGCAGGGCGTTTATCTCCCTGAAAGTGCCCTTCTCCGCGTCATATTCTACGACGAGGACATCCCCCGAACGCTCCATCGCGACAAGTGCGCGATTGGGGCTTACGAATAGAAAGTCCCTTGGCCAACTGCCTTTAAGGAGGGAACGCGCCTTGAAACTGAGCTTACCTGTCGTCTCATCATAGTCGTAGGTGACGAGGGAGTTTTCGCCGCGGTTAGAGATAACAACGCGCTTTAGGTCTGGGGTTAGGCGAACCGCCGCGGCGAGGTCTCCGTCAGCTCCGCGTCCAGTTTCAGCTAAGGGTACGGGCAAGGTGGGGACAGTATCCAATAAAGTGAACCCTTCCGCGGCACTCCAGCGGTAGGACGAGAGTTGATTCCCAAGCTCAAAGACTAGAAAAGCGAGTTTGCCATTAGGATGGAACGCTAAGTGCCGCGGTCCCGCACCGGCAGGGGTCGTCTTAAAGACCTTCCCTTCCGGATAAGTCACGACTTCATCGAGTCCCAAATCAACTACGCAGAAGCTCTTTCCGTCTGGGGTGGGCAGGGCTTGGTGGCAATGGGGACCGTTTTGCCGCGGCAGATTGGGTCCGACACCTTTATGAGTATAGGTAGTAACCGAGCCAAAGTAGCCGTCTTTTACAGGGACGCTCCCCGCCTTGCCGCCCACATAGTCCGCCCAGTAGAGGCTAGAGCCATCGGGGCTAATTGAGACGTGGCAGGGTGTGCCGCCCAACTTTACAAAGTCCGTCCGCTCTAATTTTGTGCCTTCGCGTTTATAGACACTCGCCCCACCTTCCGCACACGAATAAAGCCACTTGCCGTCCGCGGAAAGAGCCTGGTAGATGGCAGTCTTTTCGGGATAGTCCGCGAGTAGGCGCAACTCGCCCGAGGCAGGCTCCAATTCAAGGACGGCGAGTCCGTTGGGGTGGGTGGAATCGGTATAGCAACCGAGGTAAACGATGAGACTTAGCGCGGACATCATGTTATGTTCCTTTTTGGGTTGTTAGTGATTGAGGGACGGCTCACCCAGGCGTACAAAAACGCCGCGGGGAGTCCCACCCCCAGTACAAAACCGAAAGCCTTTACGACAGGGAAGGAGACGAAAACGAGCGCACCGAATCCCGCGAGCGAAGTCAGCATCGAACAAAGTGCGGGACGAAATGCCGCGCGCCCCCCTGTGCGCAAAAAGATTGTGTAATCTACACTCATCCCCGTTAGCAAAAACCCCGCCAAAAGGTGGAAAAGGTTGATGGGCTCCCCCTGCAAAATAAGGAGAGACCCCGTAAAAAAGAGGGCAAAAAGGGATGGGGCAAGCATGGCTGCCGCCTGCCGCCGATAAACGAAAATAAGGACGCCAAGAATAAGCACGAGGGCAACCCCAAGTGCCCGTGCCGAAAGCCGCGTCCAGTCCGTTAAAATATGGGAGAGGGTCTCCTTTGGACGCCAAAAGCCTACCCCTTCGGGAAGTGCCGCGGTGAGATTCGGGTTAGGATCAGAAGTTACGAGGGCATGCCCCCTAACAAAAGCTCTTGCCGCGGCACTTGGTAAGGTCGCCCAATCCCATGCCTTGGGGACAGCGGGCGGGGGAAGCTTTCCGAGTCCGAGCGCGGCACTTTGCGCGGCACTTTGTTCCTTATAGAGTAATTTTACGAGGTTTGCCGTCTTTTCGCGCTCTTTTAGGCTAGGTAAAATATGCGAAAGACAAGGGACGGTATTCGTGAGATTAAGGGACTCCTCTTTTTCTAGGAGGCTTTCGAGGGAGTCGCCTCCCTCAATTACCCAAAAGCCCTGCGTTTTACCCGCCATGCCACTACATTCAGCCAAAAAGCGTTCCGCCGCGGCTAATTCGGGGGTTGGACGGTAGATTGCCTTGGGTTCGGTCGCGAACTTCGCATAAAATAAGACACCTACCCCCCAAACGAAAGGAATAAGCAAAGAGGGTAGGTGAAATCGTAATTGCCCATTTTTAGCTCCGCGGCACCCTTTTTGGCAAGATAGAGTACCCATTCTCAGGGCTGGGGGATAAAGAAGAAGGACGCTCCCCAAACTCGCCGCGAGGGCAAAACCAAGAAACACGGCGGACTGCCGCAGGACGGGTATTCCGCTAAAAACGAGCGGTAAAAGGCTAATTTCCGTCGTTATACACGAGACAACCAGTCCCCGGACAACATGCGCGGCATTCTCTTGGGTCGCCAAAAGTTTATGGAACGCATAATCCACCACCAGTCCGAGAACCGTGGTACTTAGAACGAAGGTTAAGGCGTGGACGGACGAAAAACAGGCTAAAAGCGCGGCACCTCCCGTCAAAGAAGCCGTTAAAAGTGTTAGAAAGAGGTAGGGGATCCATTTAATGGACTTAAAGACGATAAAGCTAAGTAGGATGATGAAAACTACTGAAAAAAGCGTCAAAACGCCCATTTCTGTGCGGCAACGGGAAGCGGTTGTGGCTGTATGCAGGGGGACGCCACAGGCGGTAACCTCTGCGGGTGCGGCAATTCCCTTACGGATTTCATCAAAGGCACCTTTAAAGTCAATTAACCTCGCGGTATCCGCTAGAACCTCTGGGCGCAACTCTAAAAGTAGCAAAATAGCCGAAATACCGTCTTTTTCAGCAAAAAGGAGTCCCTCCCGCGGCATCCACCCGACATAAGTCGCGGGCAAAGCGGTGAGGTATCCGTTAAGAAGTCCAAAGGGATCCTCGGAAGGATTAAACGGGGGCGGAATGGGCGTACCTAGGTAAAACCGCAAGGCGCGGCGGGCAACTTTTGCCCTCCCCTCGGGGGTTTCTAGGAGTTTTCGGGTGCTGGGGGCGACGAGTCCGCCCGCGTTATTTCTACAAAAATCAAGAAAATCAGCAAAATCCTTACCATCTACCCGTGCATGGACCTTGGCAACGAAGTTTGTTGCCCCTTCTAATTGGGAAGCGAGATTCGTCGCGGCAGTTTTTGCCGCGGTAAAATCGGGGGCAGTAATTAGGACGGGTACTAAGTCTTCCGCCTGGTTCTTTAGGGCGGATGGGATAGACTTCCCCGCCTCCCCTATGAGGTCATAAAGTGAAGTTTCTATCCGGATCGGGTGCGCAACATACAAAATGAACCCGAGCACAGCAAGGGCTAATGGCGTAAAAATGCAGGCAAGAAGGCGTTTTTTGCTCATTCTAACTCCTTAAACCCGCATTCGGTCGCTTTTTGCCAAAGTTGTTGGGTGCCGCGGCTCAATTCCTTAAACTTTAGGTGTATAGTGCCGCCCCCCGAGGTATACCAAGTAACATTCGTAATTTCATCCGTGCCCGCGACCTCAATCTTAGTAAAAAGTCGCTCAAGGGGGGCTAGGGCGGGGGTTAGGGTCAACTGCCAAGAATTAGTCGTTGGGGTAGTAACTTGCCAAGTAAAAAGCCCATCAAAAGCCCTCGAATCCCCACGCGAAAAAGCGTCCGTTCTTATGCGGATTTCCTCATAATAGGGCAAATCGGCTAGATCCTTTATCCGCATACCTTCCTCGTCCGCAAAAACCATGGCATTCGTGGTCATGGTTATAGTGGATTGGAGGGGGGAACGCATATCCCAAACAATGCCCCGAAAGCGTGCACACGAAACAACCCCAGTAGAAACGAGGGGGCGGACGCTCCCCGGGAAGGTGCGTTCCATTTGCCACGCGGCATCCGCGTCCAGTGCCCGCCAAAG
>CAVCAF010000057.1:0-11302 GCA_963600185.1 Azospirillum sp. 51_20
ACTTTGATCTTTGACAATTGAATTAACGCTTTTCTAGTGCGAGAAAGTGTTGCGGTGCATTTTGTGCGCGAAAGTGCGGCGAAAATATGGTATAATCTAGGGTGTTCGGACGGCGGATAAAGCGAGAAAGCGTCCGAATATCATAGACCAAGGGAAAGCTTAAGTGGCAAAGTGCCGCGCTCCGCTCTTTAAGGTCGTGTAAAATTTAGCGTCAACGCTAACAAGTCGTTCCGTAGAAATACTACCACTATTTCAAGCAATGAACGACATGTGTGCGGGTGATGTGCCCCTCGGGGTGCATTGTCTTCCCATGTATTCATTGCTGCCTGTGGTAGGGCTACTACGGAGTGTATGAGAAGATGATGCGCTCCCTTCTTTTGCATTGAACTAACTCGACGACGAATCCTGAGCGCGAGGAAAATGTAATGGCAAAAGAAGAAGCAAAGAATAGCATCCTTTACTTTATGGGTGCGTGGGATGTCGGCGGTGTCGAGCGCGTCACAGTGGAGTTGGCGAACGAGTGGGTGCGGCGCGGATGGTGCGTCACAATCTTCGCGTTCCGTTGTGATAACGAAATGCTTCTTAAGGGACTCTCGCCTGAAGTCGTTTGCGTTATGCCCAATGTCGGCGTGCGCACAAAAGCGAGTGCGGAGATTCTGCGCCGCGTCCTAATTGAGCGTCGCGTCACTTACCTTATCAATGATTGGTGCTTGCCATTCCTCACGACACTCTTTTTGCGCTACGCTTGCCGCGGACTCGGTGTGCACCACATCAATTGCTGTCACAATACGCCGAACATGAATAACCGCATTGCTTCCGCGCATAATCCGCTCGTGCGTGCCGCGGTTCGCGCTGTCACATCATTGAATCAGTTTCTCGCCTACTTCTTTTGTGAGAGGTATGTTTTACTATCGGAGAGTTTTAAGCCAATCTTTCGTCGCTGTGCTTGCGTGCCATTCGCTCGTCGCCTTGTCGCGATTGGGAATCCGCTTACACTTAAGCCTGCGATGAGTGGTGCGTCAGCTGGGAAGGAGAATGTCCTCCTTTATGTAGGACGATTAGAGGAGCGGCAGAAGCGCTTTTCACGCATTGCGAATCTCTGGAAGAATCGTCTCGCGGAAGCCTTCCCCGATTGGCGGCTGGAGGTCGTTGGCGACGGACCCGACCGAGCGGGCTACGAAGAAGCCCTCAAGGATGTGCCGCGCGTTAGTTTCCGTGGCTTTCAAGATCCGTCGGGGGCTTATACTCGCGCGAAGATATTGCTTCTAACTTCCGACTTCGAGGGATTCGCGCTTGTTTTAGTAGAGGCAATGGCGGCGGGGTGTGTGCCGTGTGCACTCGGGAGTTTCGCGGCGGTACATGATGTGCTCGGTAAGGGCGGTGGGGTGATTGTGTCGACACCATATGACGAGGGACGCTTCGCCGAAGCCGTTGCCGCGCTTATGGAGGACGATGCGCAACTTGCGCAAATGGCGACACGGGGAAAGTCCGTCGCCGCAGACTTCACCGTCGCGCGGGTAATAGATCGCTGGCAAGAACTTTTAAGGGGTTATAAGCGCGGCGGAAATATGGTATAATAGAGGCATGAAGAATGTGAAAAGAGTCTCTTTGATGGGCGGGGCAATGGGTTGCTTCGCGGAGCAGGTTGCACAGGCGGCGCGTCCGTTTGGCACCACGAAATATGGTGAAGAAGCGCGACTCTTTACCCTGCGCGGCAAAGGCGGACTTGAGATGCAGGTCACGGACTGTGGCGGCAAGGTCGTGCGCTTACTTGTGCCTGATAAGGCGGGGGTACTCGTTGATGTCACGGTTGGCTTCGATGATGTCTCGGGCTGGGAAAAGACGGACGCTTACTTTGGCGCGATTATCGGACGCTATGCCAACCGCATTGCGGGCGCGGCTTTTGAGTTGGACGGCAAGGCGTATAAACTCTCGGCGAATGACGCGGGGCACAACGCCTGCTTGCATGGTGGTACACGCGGATGGGATGCGTATTGTTGGGCGGCTGAGCCATTTACAAACGGCGATGATGTCGGCATTGTCTTTACGCGCACTTCTCCAGACGGCGAGGAGAACTTCCCTGGAACTGTGCAAGTGAAGGTTGTTTATACGCTTACGCCCGACAATACTTGGCGCATTGAGTATGCGGCGACGACGGATAAGCCCACTTACATTGGGATGACCCAGCACACCTATTTCAACTTGGATGGCGCGGGCACGATGCTCAATCACGAAATGCAGATTGCCGCGAGTAAGTATCTCGCGATAAACGAGAACCTCGCGCCAGTTGGTGAGCCGCGCTCCGTAGAAGGTACGCCGTTCGACTTCCGTGAGTTCCACACGATTGGCGAGCGCATTGACGCTCCCGACCCGAGCCTTCAAAATGGTGCGGGCTATGACCACAACTGGTGCTTGGATGGCGAAGGCTTTCGTAAGGCACTGACTCTAAAGTCAAAGGCGCGGGCACTAGAAGTTTGGACCGATCAGCCTGGCATTCAGGTTTACGCGGGCAACTTCATTAGTGATGACTGGACGATGAAAGACGGTCTCCCTATGAAACGCCGCGGACATGTTGCGCTCGAGACCCAGCACTATCCGAATACGCCAAACCGCCCCGACTTCCCGTCCGCGGTATTGCGTCCAGGCGAGACCTACGCGTCCAAAACGGAGTATCGCTTTAAGGCGCTGTAAGGCTCTATGCAAAAGCGGATTATTCTGCTGGGGGCTACGGGTTCTATTGGGAGTAGCACCGTCGCCGTTGTGCGTGAGCACCCCGAGGACTTTAAGATAGTCGCCGTCGCGGCACTTCGTGCGAAGGAAGCTTGCGCGGCACTCGCGAAAGAGTTTGGGGCGCGTGCCTACACAGGTCCCACCGCGGCACTTGAGGCTGTCGCCGAGAATGAAGCCGATATTTGCCTTGTCGCGACCGTGGGACTTAGCGGACTTGAACCCACGCTCGCGGCAATTGAGAAGGGCATGAATATCGCGCTCGCCACGAAAGAAGTCATGGTCATGGCGGGGGAACTCGTCACGCGGGCGGCACGCAAGAGAGGCGTAAAGTTTTTGCCCGTTGATAGTGAGCACTCTGCGATTTTTCAGTGCTTGCAAGGGGGTGAACCCGTTGACCGCCTTATCCTTACCGCCTCGGGAGGTCCCTTCCTAGATGAGCCAGCTGATTTGGGGTCGGTTACTGTGGAGCAAGCCTTGAATCATCCGCGCTGGAAGATGGGTCCCAAGGTGACCATTGACTCCTCGACCATGATGAATAAGGGCTTTGAAGTCCTTGAGGCGCGGTGGCTCTTTGATATTCCTGTCGAGAAGATAGATGTCGTCGTCCATCCCGAGAGCATCGTCCATTCGCTCGTGACCTTCGCGGACGGGGCAACGCTCGCACAGCTTTCGCCGCCCGATATGCGCGTCGCGATTCAGTATGCGCTTTCTGCACCACGGCGACTAGTATCCGTCCGTGAGAAACTCGACCTTGCGGCACTAGGCAGGCTAACATTCCGTGCGCCCGACCCTGCGCGATTCCCCTGCTTGAGGCTCGTGAAGGAAGCGTGTCAGCGCGGCGGATGCTCCACGGCGATTCTTGCCGCGGCAGATGAGTGGGCAGTCGCCAAGTTTTTGGCGCACGAGATTGGCTATACGGGAATAGTCCGTGCCGTTGAAATGGCGCTGGAGGGTGTCCCTAATCGTGCCTGTGATTCGGTGGAAACGGTGGAGTCCGTCGCCCGCGAGACGGCGGAGTTCCTTGAGTCGAAGTACGGTTTAGGTTGATTCTTTACATTTGGTGAAATGCGAAAATCGCGACTATTACGCTTATGTAAAGTACGAAAAAGGCTTAGTTTGTTGTTTTGTCGCGTAATTGGTCACTTTTGGAGTGTTAACTTAACGAGGCTACTTGGCACGCTAAGTGCTAATAAAAGGCAGGAGAAATTATGTCTATGGAAAATGGATTTAACGAAAAGTGGGTGGCAGAGCGCGAGCGGAAAGCATTTCTTGCGCTCGCGGATGGGACGATTTTCCACGGCGTGGCGTTTGGTGCTACGGTTGATAAAGTCGGCGAAGTCGTTTTTAATACGGGCATGAGTGGGTATCAGGAGATTCTAACTGACCCTTCCTATGCGGGACAATTCGTCACATTGACCACTGCCGAAGTTGGTGATTATGGCACAAACCCCGAAGACATTGAGTCTCGGGCGCTTTTTTTATCGGGACTCGTCATCAACGATTTAACCCAGTCTTCGAATTGGCGTTCTACGAAGAGTCTTGAGGAGTATCTTAAGGAAGCGAGCGTTCCTGGTATTCGGGCGGTTGATACGCGGCACTTGACTTTGCACCTGCGGGAACACGGCAACCAGAAGGCGTATTTGCATGTCTCGGATGAGGCGATTTCTGAAGCGGAAGGTGTCCGCCGCGCACAAGCTTGGGAGGGATTGGACGGACAGGACTATGCGGCGAAAGTGACCTGTGCCGCGCCCTACACGCTCGAGAGTGACGCGCAAGGGAAGGTTCCGTATGTGGTCTCGTATGACTTTGGCGTTAAGACGAATATTCTAAGAAGTCTCGCCGCCTTTGCGCGTGTTGAGGTTGTGCCCGCGAAAACATCCGCGGCAGAAGTGCTCGCCCGTAAGCCCGATGGGGTGTTCCTCTCAAATGGCCCTGCTGACCCCGCGGCGGTTACTTATGCAATAGAGAATGTGAAAGCACTTCTGGGGAAAGTCCCGCTTATGGGCATCTGCCTTGGGCACCAGCTCCTTTCGCTCGCCTGTGGAGCTAAAACGGGGCGCCTTAAGTTCGGGCATCACGGTTGCAACCATCCCGTCAGGAACCTTGCGACAGGTAAAGTGGAAATCACGAGTCAGAACCATAACTTCGCCGTGTTGCAAGACTCGATACCGAGTTGCCTTGAGGTGACGCATGTGAACCTAAACGACAATACAGTTGAAGGCGTGCGGCATAAGACGCTACCTGCCTTTTCATTGCAGTATCACCCCGAGTCGTGTCCGGGTCCGCATGATAGCGACTACCTTTTCGCCGCGTTTAAAGGTATGATAAGCGCGTTCAAGAAATAAGAAAGAGAAAGAAGGGCTTTAAAGATGAAGAAGCAAGTTAAGTATGTGTTTATTACGGGCGGTGTCGTGAGTTCCCTCGGTAAGGGTATTACGAGTGCGTCATTGGCACTTCTTTTGAAGAGCCGCGGCTATAAGGTCTTTATGCAAAAGCTCGACCCCTACCTTAATGTTGACCCAGGGACGATGAGCCCCTATCAACATGGCGAGGTGTTCGTGACGGATGACGGAGCCGAGACCGACCTTGACCTTGGGCATTATGAGCGCTTCGCGGGTGTCACCTGCTCAAAAGCGTCAAACTATACCTCTGGACGCATCTATTCCGCCGTCCTCGCGCGTGAAAGGGCGGGCGGCTACTTGGGCGGCACGGTGCAGGTCATTCCGCATATCACGGACGAGATTAAAGCCGCGATTCATTCGGCGGGTGAGCACGATTGCGACATTGTCCTTTGCGAGATTGGCGGCGTCTCGGGCGATATTGAGTCGCTCCCGTTTTTGGAAGCCGCGCGGCAGTTTAGGTTTGAGGAAGGCGCGGAAAATACTTGCTTCGTGCATTTGACGCTCGTCCCCTACCTTAAGGCGGCGGGGGAACTTAAGACAAAACCCTCGCAGCATTCGGTGGGACAACTCCGCGCGATTGGTATTGTGCCCGACATCCTTGTTTGCCGTACGGAAATGACGATCCCCAGCGAGCACCTCGATAAGCTCGCGATGTTCTGCAATGTCCGTCGTGAGCGCGTTATTGAGGAGAAGGATGTGACCGACTCGGTTTATGCTGTGCCGCGTGAATTGCGCAAGCAGCACCTTGATGAGGAAGTCCTTAAACAACTGCACCTCGATATTTGGCCTATTCGCCACACGATTTGGGATACGCTCGTTAAGAAGGCGACGGAACCTAAATATGAGACGACGATAGCTTTGGTGGGTAAGTACATCTCAATTCGCGACGCGTATAAGAGCGTGCATGAAGCGTTGCAACACGCGGGCATGGCGCATAACGCCAAGGTACATGTCCTCTGCTTGGAAGCGGAAGATGTCGAGAAGAATCCGCACCTCCTAGACGGCGTGAACGGCATACTCGTACCAGGCGGTTTCGGTAGCCGCGGCATTCCTGGTAAGATCGCGGCGATTCGCTATGCACGCGAAAAGAAGATTCCGTTTCTCGGCATTTGCCTCGGTATGCAATGTACCGTTATTGAGTATGCGCGGGATGTCCTCGGCTGGCAGGATGCGAACTCAACGGAGTTTGACGCGGCGACGACTCATCCCGTCATCGACCTTATGGAAGAGCAGAAGGGCGTGACGCAGAAGGGCGGCACAATGCGCCTTGGGGCGTACCCCTGCAATCTTAAGAAGGGGTCTCTCGCGGCGAAACTTTATAAGACGACGGAGATTTCGGAGCGTCACCGTCACCGCTATGAGTTCGCCTATGATACGCCCATGCGCGCGGCAATTGAGAAGGCGGGGCTCGTGGTAAGTGGACGCTCGCCTGATGGGAAGCTTGTTGAGGTCGTGGAGCTCCCGACACATCCGTATTTTATCGCGGGGCAATTCCACCCCGAGTTTAAGTCGCGCCCGACCGCGCCGCATCCGCTTTTCAATGGACTCGTTGGCGCGGCACTTAAGCACAGCAACTCTAAAGTGAAAAAGGCGAAGTAAGGGAGATCGCACATGAAGCGGACGGATATTCGTAAAATACTGATTATTGGCGCGGGACCCATTGTCATTGGGCAGGGCTGTGAATTTGACTACTCGGGGGTGCAGGCGGTAAAGGCACTTAAAAAGGAAGGTTACTTCGTCATTCTCGCGAACTCCAATCCCGCGACGGTTATGACGGACCCCGAGCGTGCCGACCGAACCTACATTGAGCCGCTGACGGTGGACTCCTTGCATGAGATTATCCGCCGCGAAAGACCCGACGCGATTTTGCCGACGCTGGGCGGACAAACCGCGCTCAATCTCGCGATGGAACTTGATAAGGCGGGTATCCTTAGGCGGTATCGCGTGGAACTAATCGGTGCGCAGGCGGAAGCTATTGCGCGGGCAGAAGATCGGCAACTCTTCAAGAACGCCATGCGCGAATTGGGGCTTGATATGCCGCGCTCGGGCAGTGCCCACACCCTCGATGAAGCCCGCGCCGTTGCCCAAACGATTGGCTCGTGGCCGCTCATTGTGCGTCCAGGCTTTACGCTTGGCGGCACGGGTGGCGGTATTGCCCATACGCCCGAAGAGTTTGACGCGATTTGCTCGCGCGGCTTAGAGGCTTCGCTTAATAGCGAGGTCTTGATTGAGGAGTCGCTGATTGGCTGGAAAGAGTTTGAGATGGAAGTCATGCGCGACAAGGCGGGCAACGCCGTTATCGTCTGCTCCATTGAGAACATGGACCCCATGGGGGTGCATACGGGCGACTCAATTACCGTCGCGCCAATCCAGACGCTGACCGAGCGCGAATATCAGGCTATGCGCGACGATTCTATCCGTGTACTCGAGAAGATCGGCATTGCTACGGGCGGCTCAAATGTACAGTGGGCGGTTGACCCACGCTCAGGGCGGCGCATTATTATTGAGATGAACCCGCGTGTGTCGCGCTCTTCGGCGCTTGCTTCTAAGGCAACAGGCTTCCCCATCGCCAAAATCGCCGCGCTCCTCGCCGTTGGCTATACGCTTGATGAGCTCCCCAATGACATTACGCGCAAGACCCCCGCGGCATTTGAGCCCGCGCTAGATTATGTCGTCGTTAAAGTGCCGCGCTTCGCCTTTGAGAAGTTCCCTGGTGCGGATATTGCCCTTGGTACGCAGATGAAGGCTGTCGGCGAAGTAATGGCGATAGGACGCACCTTTAAGCAGGCGTATCTCAAAGCAGTGCGCTCACTTGAAGCGCCTTTACGCTACCATGATGCCTCCACATATGATCCGTGGTTTAAGCGGGAACTCGCGGAACTCTCGGCATACAAGGTGTTCTTGGGCACATTCGCGGGTAAGGCTCTGCCGCAGGATGTCCTAACCCAAGCGAAGGTCATGGGCTTTTCGGATAAGGAAATCGCCGAGGCGACGCGCGTGGATGAGGCGGCTATTCGTGCCCAGCGTCTCGCCGCGGGGCTACACCCTGAGTTCCGTGCCGTTGATACTTGCGCGGGCGAATTTGAGGCAGTGACACCTTATTACTATAGCTCTTACGGATGGGACACCGCCCAAGAACCGCACGCGACGAGCGACAAAAAGAAGATCATGGTTCTTGGTGGCGGCCCTAACCGCATAGGACAGGGCATAGAGTTTGACTGGTGCTGTTGCCACGCGGCATTTGCGCTAAAGAGCCGCGGCTATGAAGTCGTGATGGTTAACTCGAATCCAGAAACCGTCTCGACGGACTACGATACTTCCGACCGCCTTTACTTCGAGCCCCTCACATTCGAGGATGTGATGGAAATCTATGACCGCGAGAAGTGCGATGGCGTTATTGTGCAGTATGGTGGGCAGACGCCGCTTAATCTCGCCCAGCGGCTTAAGAAGGCGGGCGCGACGATTGTCGGTACATCGCCCGACGATATTGACCGTGCGGAAGATCGCGACTTCTTTAAGAAGCTTGTGTCGGATGTCGGCATGAAGCAACCCCCCAGCGGCATTGCGCATTCCGTCGCCGATGCGCGGCAGATTGCGCGTGAGATTGGCTACCCCGTCCTCGTAAGACCGAGTTTCGTTTTGGGCGGACGCGGCATGGCGATTGTCTCAAGCGAAGGCGAACTTGATAAGTATGTAAAAGAAGCGGTGGCGGCGGCGGAAGGTAAGCCTATCCTTATTGACAAGTTCCTTGAGCACGCCGTAGAGCTAGATGTGGACTGTGTTTCTGACGGACACACTACGGTCGTCGGCGCAATCCTTGAGCATGTCGAAGCGGCGGGTTGCCATTCGGGAGATGCCGCGGCAGTTACGCCGCCACGCTCCCTTAAGCCTGAGATTGTCGAGGAAGTTATCCGTTATGCACGGCTCTTCGCGCGTAAACTTCATGTCGTGGGGCTTATGAATCTGCAACTCGCCGTGCGTGAAGACGGAATCTGGATGATTGAGGTGAACCCCCGCGCCTCGCGTACGGTCCCCTTCGTCTCTAAGACGATTGGTGTCCCCCTCGCGGATATTGCCGCGCGGTGCATGGTGGGCGAGACGCTGGCGGAAATTGGCTTTACGAAGGAAGTTCTGCCGCCCTATACCTGTGTGAAGGAAGCGGTCTTCCCATTCGCGAAGTTCCCGGGCGCGGAAGTCGCCCTAACCCCCGAGATGAAGTCGACGGGTGAGGTTATGGCGATTGACCCCGACCCTGAGATTGCTTATTTCAAGAGCCAAACTGCCGCGGGGAGTCCCCTGCCTAAGAGCGGCGTAATCTTTGTCTCACTACGGGATGAGGATAAATTAGAGGGCGTGCGCCTCGCGAAGGAACTTGCGGCAATGGGCTATGAGATTTATGCGACACGCGGAACTTCCACAGAACTTTGGAAGGCGGGCGTGGAATCTAAGGCGGTATTTCGCATTTCACGCGGCAGACCGAATGCGCTTGACCTTTTGAAGCACGGCAACATTCGCTGGATTGTAAACACGGTTGAGACTGGACGCGAAGCGAACGAGGATAATGCGCACTTAAGGAGCGCGGCAATTCGTGCGGGTGTACCGCTTACGACGACTCTCGCGGGCTTTCGTGCCGCGGTCGCGGGCTTGGCGGAAGATGGTCCTCTAGGCGAAGTCGCCGTTTGCACGCTTCAGGAATACCACGCCGAATTAAACGGCTAAGGCTTATTTCTCAGAATGCGAGAGAACTTCGCACCCCGTCTCAGTAATTAAGACGAGGTCTTCGATGCGCACGCCGAGATTGCCTTCGAGGTAAATGCCAGGTTCAATCGTAACACTCATGCCGGGTTTAAGGACGGTGTCGCTACCCTTGCGGGCGACGGGTTCCTCGTGAATCTCGAGTCCAACCCCATGCCCGAGGGCGTGTCCAAACGCCGCGCCGAAGTGGTTGGCAGTAAGGTAATCGCGGGCAATCGCGTCAAGTTCCCCAGCAGTCATCCCTGGCTTCGCCGCGGCAATGGCGCGCTGATTTGCTTCTAATACGAGGTTATAGACCTTTTTATAGAGCTTAGAGGGTTTAGCGGGGACGATGTTGCGCGTCATATCCGAGCAGTAGCCGTTGAGCTTTACGCCCATATCAACGAGAATTGGACTTTTGCCGTCCCATTTTGTTCCGTCGGGCACATGGTGGCACTCTGCCGCGTTTTTGCCAATACAGACAATCGTCTCAAAGGCTTCACCGTCCCCACGCTCAATCATAAGATGACGGATAATTTTCGCCATGTTGCGCTCGGTCATGCCGGGACGGAACTGCTTTTTAGCGTCCGTCCAAATTGCGTCATTAAGGGCTTCCGCATCGCGTAGCGCGGCACATTCCGCGGCAGTTTTTAGGGCACGCAGACCGAGGAGCGCGTCTTGAAGATCGGTGAACGCAGCGTTTGGGAAGTTCCGCGTGAGAGTCTGATAGCGTGCATAAGTTACGCAAGACTCGAAGCCGACGGCGCGGCATGTGGAGAGGCACTTCCCACGCGCGAATACGGCGCTATCCTCAACCTTTAGCCAAGGGGCAACGCGGCGCACCATCGGCGCATAGCGAAAGTCTGTATAGAAGGTGGGTTCGCCCTTGGCTCTAACGAGTAAAAATGCCGCGTCGCAGGTAATGCCCGTGAGCGAACGGATATTGGCTTCGTTTTGGATGACAGCGAGCGTGAGTTTCTTTGTGCGCAAAAGTTGCGTGAGCGCTTCTAGACGCGCGGCGAACGGATTCTTCTTCATGGTGTATTATCTATCTTTAGAGGTGGCAAATAAACTTTTTCTTCAATCTTCGTCTGCTCTGAGCCGAATACATAGTCCGCGGCGAGCGCGTCAAATGTGACTTCGCGCGTTTCAGTGCTTGTCGCGCCATTTGCACTTGAGGCGAGGGCACTGCGTCCTGTTTTAGCCCGCACTTCGCGTTGGGCATCGAGTGACTTAACGATATAGGCGGCGAAAGCGAAGAGGGCGCTCAGCACAAGTGCGAGCGCGAACATACCCATTGCGAGTTCAACGAGGGCTTGGGCGCGGCGCTTTTTAGTGTCCATGGCTCGTTCCCCCGCTATAACTTGTGCCTGGACTCGGTCGTATACATGAGGCGGCATTGTAATTAAGCCATTTACTACCGAGCTCATGAAAAG
>CAVCAF010000057.1:12130-13909 GCA_963600185.1 Azospirillum sp. 51_20
GGGAGAGCCATTCGTGAAGGTACTCCTCCCACGCGCCTTCCCAAGCGGGCGGGTAGACATCAAGCGCATTGCGGTATTTATCGGCGATATCCGAGATGTGGCGCTTGAGGATGTCACGGAACTCTTCACGCGCGGCAACGCCATTCTTTTCTTTCGCGGCACGATTGGCTTCGCGCAAGGCATTGAAGGGCCCTAGTAGCGCGAGGCGGGCTTGCTCCTCAGTAATCGCCGCGCAGGCATTCTCGTCGCCGCGAATTGCCGCTTTTATGTGCTCTAGGTTGAGCTTACCAATCTCATTTAGAAGTCGCCCCTCTTCATGTGCCGCGGCGAGTGCCGCGGCATCGCCCGCGTTCTCTAGCCGATTCTTTGCGCACACCCCCAGAAAGGAGTCCACAGTACTGAGCGCGAGGACGCATATAACAATGAGCGCGAGTAGAAGATAAAGCGCAACTTGTCCGCGACGCGAAGCCATGACTTACTGTCCCTGAAAGTTCATGTAGAAGGGGGCGTGCGCCTCAATGTTCGCCGCGCCGTCCATCGCCCAGTCATCTTCCGTCGCCATACGAAGGGACGCGCTAATCGTCGTTGAGCCGTCCGTGAGCTGTAGGTTGGTACTCCCCCAGCGCGCATAGTCTAGAATGCCGCGGGCATAGGCGGGGTTTTCGCTCGCGAGATAATCAGGTACGAGGTAAGTCTCGTCGCCCGAAAAGTCCGTCGGCCAGAGACGCTTACCCGCGACGGGCATCATCGCCACCCGTGCGGACTTTAGGCACATATAGTTATTGAGCCCGACCGACCGCGCACGCACTGCCCGCGCCGCGGCATGGTCAAGGAAAATCCGCGCGTCTAGCATTTCTGAGAAAGTCAATGCTAGTACGAGGATGCCCGAGACGATAATGACGGCGAATACCGTCTCAATCATCGCCTGTGCGCGGCGCATTAGTCCTCGCCGAGCTTCTTAATCGTATCCTCGTTAATCGCGTCCACTTTCTGCTTCGCCGTATCGCCTTCTTGTTCCGAAAGCGCCTGGGCGGCACCGCTCGCCTTGCGTCCAATCGCACGGCTTAAGTAGGTGAAGACCGCGATAAGGGTAATGGCGATGAGTGCAACGATAATGATGTACTCGACCATCGTCTGTCCGCGCTTGAATGCTTTCTTTAGGTTACTCATGTTGCGTTCCTTCTTTGCTGAATAAATGTGTGCGTGACTTACGGATACTCCGAGCGGACGAGAGCACTTGTGCGCTCAGCCTTAGCTTTCGCCGCGGCAATGAGCCACCCCGTCGCCGAAACGACGACGAGAAGTGCCGCGAGCGCGAGCACATACTCTAGGAGCGCCTGCCCAGAAGACATCCGTACTTTCATATCTAATATTATAGCATAAATCTGTTAGCGTGACTATGGTAATTAGTTTAGGAATCCTCTTGACGCGGCACGGACACTTTTGGTATAATATTAGCCGTTTTGGAGAGATGGCAGAGCCTGGTTGAATGCACATGACTCGAAATCATGCATACCCGCAAGGGTATCGGGGGTTCGAATCCCTCTCTCTCCGCCACCTGCGGGCGTAATTCAATGGCAGAATAGGAGCTTCCCAAGCTTCTTACGAGGGTTCGATTCCCTTCGCCCGCTCCACTTTCCCTCCCACATAACTTTAGTACTCACCGCCTAACCAAGCATTAGTAACTTGAGCCGACTTTTTTGATGCGCTTGGAGAAGAGGGCGGTAAGCGTCTTATAGTCGTCGCGGCAGGGACGCTGGGGGGCGATCCAGCCAATAT
>CAVCAF010000058.1:0-13906 GCA_963600185.1 Azospirillum sp. 51_20
GCAGGTGCCGCGGGCGGAGCGCTTTCGGGGTGCTCAATCTTCGGCTCCGGCATCGGCGCCACCGTCGTCTGACGGACGGCGCGTTTCCGCGCCATAACCTAACGCCACGGACGCTCTGCGCCCCCAGAGCGTTAGACTTTGATCTTTGACAATTGAATATTTAGGTACTAAATACTGGGAGCCCATTCCCCGGTTTATTTACTAATGCAATCGGCATCTTTTTCTTGTGCAACAAAGTCCGCGAGTGCTTTCTGCCAAGTCGGGGTGCGATAGCCAAGCAAATTAAGCGTGCTCTTTTTTAAGGCAGAATTGGCTGGACGTGGCGCGGGGCGTGGGTATTCCGCCGTTGTGCAGGGGGTTATTTCACGCGTAAAAGTGGGGAGTAACCGCTTTATTTCACAGGCGAAGTCGTACCAAGTACACTGTCCCTCGCAAGTTCCGTGAATAATGCCGCTTACCTCAGGTTTCGTGAGCAAAAAGGCAATAACATCCGCTACCGCGTCACAACTCGTAGGATTGCCGCGCTGGTCATTCACGACTTTTAGGGGTGCACCCTCTTGTGCGCCCAGTTTCGCCATTGTATGGACGAAGCTAGGCCCGCCCGAACCATAGAGCCAAGCAATGCGTAAGATTATCGCATCGGGCAAGATCATCTCTATCATCTGCTCGCCCGCGAACTTTGATGCCCCATAAACAGTGCGTGGACGCGGCACATCTTGCTCACCCCATGCCCAGGGTTCCGTCGGGGGCTCGCCCGAGAAAACATAGTCCGTAGAAATCGCAATTAGCCGCGCCCCGCAGGTTTTCGCCGCGATGGCTACATTTCGCGAACCTTCCTCATTCAACTTAAAGGCAAGATCGCGCTTAACTTCGCAATCGTCCACTTTTGTCATTGCCGCGCAATGGATTATGACATCGGGGGCGGCGCGGGCGACTTTCTCGGTGAACGCCGCGTCATCCGTTATATCCCATTCAGGTAAATCGGCGACGATTAACTCGTGCGCGGCAAAATGGCGCTGGAGAGTGCGCCCCAACATGCCCTTGCCGCCAGTAATTAGAATCTTCATTGCGGAACTTAGATCCTATAATATTCTTCCCAGCCTTTCCGCGGCGGAAGCCCCTTGAGGAAGAAGTTCGCGTAGCGGTCGCCCACAATCTCACCTTTCGCGGGATCAAAAGTAATGGAACGATTAACGCGCATAGCGATACAGGCGAGGCAGAAGACTTGCGAAAGAGGTGCCGCGACTTCAAATGGACTCAAAGTCCGCGTTTCCCCCTTCACCGCACGGATGAAACTGCGATAATGGGTGTCGGTTTCGGGTGGATAGTCTGGAAGCTTAGCATTAAAGTCGCCTACGATATGCAGGGGGTGCTTATGGGAGAGCGATTGCCAGACGGTTCCATCCTTTTGGTACATTTCCTTACCTGGATAGAGTTGTTTGCCCGTAAAGGACGAATCATCATTCGCCGAGTTCTTCGGGATGCCGTCTGGCACATCATAAACGAAGTCCTTCGGGAGTGGCGGCAAGTTTTTCGCGCCATCATACCAAGTTAGGTCGAGTGCCGAATGCTTTTCGTTCGCGGGGAAGGTCATCTTTACCGTGGTTGCACAGGGGAACACGAACTGATTCCAGCCTTCGCATTTCTCCAAGGCAATCTTCGTAGGCAAGTCACCCTTTAGAAGGAACTGATGGACGCAATCCATTAGGTGCGCCCCCCAATCACCAATCGCGCCATTACCAAAGTCATACCAGCACCGCCATTCGCCGCGCATGTATTCGGGCGAATACTCATGGTAACGCGCCGTCCCAAGCCATGTATTATAGTCAAGTGTCGCGGGGATATCTTCTCCAACAGGGTAATTAAAGATGTTGCCTTTGAACTTATGCCAGCGCCGTTCCATGTTCATATGCACATTTACGCGCTCAACATCCTTAACTATCCCCTTCTCCACATACTCCTTAAATTGGAAGTACTTGATTGTGGAGTGTCCCTGGTTGCCCATCTGAGTAACGACACCATATTTCTGCGCGGCACGGCGCATAAGTTCGCACTCAAAGTAGGTATGGGCGAGGGGTTTTTCAACAAAAACTGCCTTCCCGAGCTTCATTGCGTGCATTACGGCTGGGAAATGCGAGAAATCGGGGATTGCCACGAGTACCGCGTCAATGGAATCCGCCATTTCGTCAAACATCTTACGAAAATCACGGTAGCGCGGCAGATTTGGATAGGCTTTTAGGGCATCCAAGGTCGCCTCAGAACCCATATCCGTATCGCAAAGGGCTACAAACTCACAAATATCCGCGGCATCTTGTCTAAATTGGCAAATATCATACCAGGCCTGTTGCCCAACGCCAATTGCCGCGAGACGAACTTTACCATTCGCCTTATAAGCACGCGGCGAAAAACATCCCGATAAAATCTGCCAAGCACCCGCCGCGCAGGCACCCGCCAAAAAGTTACGCCGATTCATTTGCATACACTAACCTTCCTTTCCTTAGAAGTTTACGGACTAAAAATGCAAGCCAAGAATTGCACGCCCCCACTTACGCGCCTTCTCAAACTGCTCAAAAGAATAGCTTTCGTTCGGGGAATGAATGCGGTCCGCGGGTTGTCCCCACCCCACAATCAAGGGCGCGGCACCCGATACTTCACGCAAAAGCGAAATGACGGGAATTGACGCGCCATCCCACTGAAAAACGGGTCCGCGCGGATCAAGTTCCTCTAATATTTGGGTCGCCATATGGAAAACTGGCGAGGCGAGCGGCAACCTAAAACCTCCCGCGCCAGGATTCCATCCCTCTATTGCTAACTTAAGTCCACACGGCACATGCGCTTCTAAGTGGGCTTTTACCGTTTCAAAGGCATGTTTAGGCGTTTGCCCTGGCACAAGGCGCATGGATATCTTAGCAAACGCCTGCGCGGGGATAATCGTCTTCGAACCAGCCCCTCCATAGCCCGAATGGATACCATTAACCTCAATTGTAGGCTCAAAGGCATTGCGTGCGGCGAGGGTATGTCCACGCGCACCCCCTTCGGGTGCACACCCCATATCTTCGGCATACGCTTCCGCGCTCGGCATACTCGCTTGGGCAAGGGAACTTTCCTCTTCCGTCGGCGGGATTATCCCCTCCATAAAGCCTTTTACCGCGATTGAGCCGTCCGTATTATGAAGGGAAGCGACAAGTTCCGCGATCCCCTGCGCAGGGTTTGGCGCGATACCGCCATATTCGCCCGAGTGCAAATCGCGCGAGGAACCCACTAAACGGATAGTAAAATGGCTAACGCCGCGCAACCCCGCAACTATCGCTGGACGCAAATTAGGCGCGGCATTTGTATCGCAAACAAGAAGAATATCCGCCGCAAGATGCCGACGCAAATCTGGGGCAAGGCGAGTAAGTGCCGCGCTCCCCGATTCTTCCTGCCCCTCAAGGATGACTTTTAGTGTTGGAACTTCTTTCTGGGATGTATCTGCAAGAAAATCGCGCATACCACACAAAAATGCGAAGGATTGCCCCTTATCATCCTGTGCCCCGCGGCAGTATACGCGTCCTTCCTTTACTATTGGCTCAAAAGGTGGCGTTTGCCATTCTTCAATTGGGTCAGCGGGTTGGACATCGTAGTGCCCATAAAAAAGAAAAGTAGGCGCACCTTCTGTCCCTCTGCGCTCGGCAAACACAATTGGCGGCGCGGCATTCCCCTTCTCAATAGGGGGCATAATCAATTCGGAGTTAAAACCGAGCCTTGAAAGCCAAGTTTTCCACCAAAGTGCACAATCGGCACAGTCCCGAAGCGCGGCAGTTTCTGCCCCAATGGACTTAAACCGCAGGAGTTCGAAATATTCTTTTAGGACAGCGTCTTCCATATAAGCCTTTCCATCGTAAGGGCTTCCGCGTCCTTAATTTTCGTGGAGCACCCCATTTTCAAGCGTTAGGGTTCTATCACAAATTGCCGCCGCGGCAGGGGAATGGGTCACCAGTACGAGTGCGGTTTGTTTATTTTGAGAAAGCTCAGAAAGAATACGCAAAATATCCGCCCCCGTAAGCGCGTCTAGATTTCCTGTGGGTTCATCCGCTAGGACAAGTTCAGGATCGGTCACCAACGCGCGGGCAAGTGCCACCCGTTGCCGTTCTCCGCCCGAAAGTTCCGCGGGTAAATGCTTACAACGCGCCTCAAGTCCAACCCGCACAAGTAGTTCATGGGCTCTTTTTATCGCGGCAGGACCATAATCACCCTTACGAACACGCGTGGGCAAAAGAACATTCTCTAGAACCGTAAGTTCGGGCATAAGGTGGAACGCCTGAAAGACAAAACCAAAATTAGACGGACGCGTCACTGTCCCTGAAGTAGGCTTAAGAAGTCCGCCCAAAATATGCAAAAGTGTTGATTTTCCCGCACCCGAACGCCCAACTATCGCGACTTTTTCTCCTGGGCGAACTGAGAAGTTCACCCCCCGCAGAACCTCTATAGGCTTTTGCCCAGGAATCTTAAAGCGCTTCTTTAAATCAATTGTTCCAAGTACTACCGCCATTTTAACCCCTTTCTATTCATTTAATGCCTTTACGGGGTCTTTAAGTGCCGCGAGTGCCGCGGGGATAAGCGAAGCCAAGATACCAAAAACATATACAATTAAGACGGACCACACAATATCCGAGAAGACTATGCGGTGCGGAATGCGCGCAAGACCATAAACAGATTCAGGGAAAACGCTTACACCGATGTGCGCGAGCCACTCAACAATACCTTGCAGATTCGAGAGAATTGCCCAACTCGCCAAAAGCCCAAGTATAATACCTAAAGTGCACTGAATCATACCATGCGTCATGAAAACAGCCATAATCTGACGACGACGAAAGCCAAGTGCCTTCAGAAGTCCTATCTCAGGTGTCTTCTGAACCGTTAAAACCAGCAAAGTGTTCATCACGCAGAAAAGTGCAACAAGGGATATCAACAAAAGTAAGACCGCCGTCATATTCTTTTCAACGGCAAGCGCGGCAAAAAGGTCTCTGTCCGCTTCCTGCCAAGTAATTTGGCGTAAACTTGGGCGAATAGCCTTAATCCCTGCACTAATTTGATCAAAAGCCTTAGCATTAGTTGGCTCCGCCGTCTTTACATGGATAGCAAACACGCCCTCTTCAAGCCCCATTAGATCACGCACGGAATCTAAACTCGCGACGATATAACCCGAATCGTAATCATACTGTCCGCAAGAGAAGATACCACCAACCTTCCATTTTAAAGGCAGATACACCTCATCCTTCGCGGCAAGGGTCTTAGGCGAGTAGATCGTTACTTCATCGCCCACCCAAACACCCAATTGCCGCGCAACATGGCGACCTATAATTAGCGTATCAGGCTCTAGCTCAAATGTACCTGCGACGGGTTCGCCCACACGGTAAGCCTTCTTAAAATCATCTCCTTCAACACCTAAAATAATGGGTGCGAGAACACGTCCACGATATGAGAGCAATACACGCGTATCAATCTCTGGTGTCACACTCGTTACCCCTGGTGTCGCGCGAATCTTTTCCGCGAGCGGCGTTTCATTCGTTACAATAGAGCCAACCGATGGGACTAGCGAGATATGGGGCTTAAAATCAAGTATTTTCTCTTCCCAAATATCTCCGAATCCCGTCATAACGCCGCGCACAACTACGACGGCGGTTATGCCCAGCATAACCCCAAGTATTGAAACGAGTGTTATAACCGAAGCAACGGAACGCTTTGGCTTAAGATATTTTAGTGCAAGAAAAAGCGGGAATGACATTAAATGTCAACCTCAACGCCGACATCGTCCGAACGATCAACCGCGTTAGAAGAACTTGAATCATCGTCGTGCACTTCAGCCGTAGCCTTAGTCTGCGAAGTCGGCAAATAGCGATAGTAAACCATCAATTGCAGAGCAACAAGGCAGGTGCTCATCACATCACCCTTGTAACTATCTTGGCTACAATTGTAATAGCCCTGTTTATGCGCCTTACCTTTCCAGTCATTAATGGTCTCCGGCAATGTCGTAATCGTACTCGTATAAAGCTTCTTCATCGCGACATTCCACTTCTGCCATGAAACCTCGTCCGCTTTCGCGGCGTTTTCGCGCATGCCCGCCTGATACTTACACTGTGTCGCATAATAACAATAGTACTGCGCGTTAACGCCAAGATTCTTCTGCTCCTGCGAAAGTTCCTTCGCGTCAAAAGTCGGTTGCCAAGTCTTCATAAAGTCAAGGGCTTTACGAACCTCAGGCTGACTAGAAAAGCCAAGAAGTTGCATAGCGAGACATCCCGTCGCTGTAAGCCCAGTTGGCCCGCCTCCAGCAGTATAGTTAAAGCCTCCATTTTTGAAATTTCGCGTCTTAAGACAGCGAATCGCCTTCTTAATACACTCTTCAAGTCCATCTGGGTGCAGTCCTGCCATTTTACCAGCTTTTAGAGCCTGAAGAGCCCAGCCCGCAAAAGACATATCATCACGCGTTGATTTTGGATTAATCTTATAATCCCAGCCGCCCGTAGGAGACTGTCCCTTCACGATACGGTCTAGACACATAAGCGCCGCTTCTTTGCAATTCGGATTCTTCGTCATACCGTACGCTTCGCAAAGTGCATATGTCGCAATCAAAAAAGCATATTCATTACCATCAACACCCGCCATTTTAACGACGGGCCCTGGACGGATAGACCCCACCAAAAACTCAATCGCCTTTTGAACAACTGGACCGAAATCCTTTTGATAAGAAGAGGGAGCGCCAGGGTACTCGCCATGCGCAAGATATGTTAACACTGCTAGAGCCGTATTCGCGAGAGGATTCATTCCAGTAGTCCAACTCCCATTGGGACGCTGCACGCCTTTAAGCCACCAAAGAATCTTCATTACGGCAGCCTCAGTCTGAGCGTCGCCATAACCCGCGCCACCCTTCGTTGCGCGCCCAATTGAACCCGGATTACGCGATGTAGTCATCGCCTTCATCTTCACTGGGGAATCAACGAAGGCAACAGAATCTTGCGCCGCTGGTTTAACCGAGACAGCTTGTTGCTGAGCGGGTGCCGCGGCAACTGGGGCGACGGATGTCATTGGCCCTGGCGTTGCCACATCAACCATAATTTCCACATCTTCAAGTGGTGGCGGCTCAATATCGTCTGGTGGCTCTTCTGCAATTTCTTCAAGCGTCTCTTCTGCAGAATCATCCACTTCACCGATACGCACTTCAATAGTCTTTTTAGCCTTACCTGAGACCTCGGTCATGACAATCAAAACCACGACGAACATGATTACCGAGACGAACGCAATTAAAGGTGCCGCGAGGCGTTGCAATTCGATTCGCGCAATTTTATATTCACGCGAATTACGCGGCTTAGAAAAGCCTTTAATCATCGTCCCTAAGCGACGGAAAAAGCTCTCTGTCTCAAAGCGCTCGTTAATTTCTTCAAGCTTAACTTCTATATCTTCACTTAGTTCCTCAGGGGTCTCTTCCATAATCTCATCCTTCTTTTAGACCTTTAGAGTGAAAACACGCTTACGCTAAAAAGTTCGTTTTTGTAGCAAATATCAAGAACATCCACTAATGCTTTGTGTGGACTATTACCCGCGCACTTAATGATAATTGGTGTCTTCTTTGAAGTGCGCGCAATGTCATGAAGGTTCTTATCCAATCCCGAACGGTCAACTTCACGCCCATTATAAATAATTACGCCTTGCGCACTACCATCATACCTTCGTCCTATTTCGATATTTACCGAAATATCATCCGAGGATTCACCCGAACTACTCGCCACAGGGGCGGGTCTATTCACATTAAGCTTTGTAAATAAATCCTCCTGCTTGATCGTAACGACAAAGAAGATGATGAGCTCAAACACCACATCAATCATTGGCGTAAGGTCGAGTTGAGGATTTTCTTGCTCTTTTCTAGCCATATTACCTCACTCTCTTCAGGCGTTTACGCTCATGGGTCTTATCTTCACCGATAGCCACAAACGAAATACGCCAAATCTTCGCCTTCGTACACGCGTCCATAACTTTACGCACGGAATCATGCTGCGTGGCAAAGTCTGCTCTAATTAACACGGGGAACTCGCGGTGAAGTTTATCATAACGCGCTTTAACGCGACGGTAAACCTCGTCGGGAGTCAGTGTTACATCGCCCATTGAAATGCGCCCATTCTGAGCAACATCAATTTTCATATGATCCGGCGGCAATTCATCCGGTGTAAGTACGACACCGTGCCTTCCATCCTCAAGCTCTATCGTCTCATCCTTCTTCTGCGCTTCTGTTAGGGTAACGACGAAGAAGATGATGAGTTCGAACACGACGTCAATCATTGGCGTCAAGTCGAGTTGCGGATTTTCTTGTTCCTTCCTAGCCATAGATAGGAACTCAATTAGGCTTCAGGGACTTCTTCAACAGGAGCTTCTTCAGAACCTGTATCTACCTCAACATTCCGCAAGCCGTTCAGGAACTCCATTGTCACCGCGGTCATGCGCAAAATTAGGCGGTTAGCATTATTACGCAAGGAGTAGAACACGGCAATACCAGGAATTGAAATACAAAGACCCGCCGCCGTTGTCCAGAGCGCCTGACCAATTGAGTTAGCGAGAGCCGCCGCATCACCCGCGCCACCCGAAGCGAGAGCTTCGAATGTCAAGATCATTCCTTGCACCGTACCAAGCAAGCCAAGCGAAGGCCCTAAGTTCGCACAAACGGCAACCCAGTTTAAGCGTTGCATAAGTTTTTCTTGCTCAAGATCAGACGCGGCAGTAACGGCTTCTTGAATAACATCAAATCCCTCCTCAACATGCTGAAACGCGGCAGAAAGAATATTGGACATTGACGAAGGCGTATTTTGGCAAGCTTCCATCGCCGCGACAATATCCCCCTCTCCCATAGCCTTTTGAACCTTTTCGATAAGCTTATTAGGCATCAATTTCGCGGGCTTAATGAGAATTGCGCAGTCAATTGCGAAGTAAATCGCGAGCATGCCGTCACCAAAAAGGGCGAACCACAAAAGCATACCGACAACACCCGAGCCGAACACAATCTCGTAAAATCCACCAGCCGAGGAATTAGTCGTTTTTGCGTCAGCATTAACAACTTTACCATCTTCACCTGTAATCTCCTGTCCGTAGGTATGGAGTGCGGCGACAGGCGCGGCACATGTACCAACTAGGATTGCGAGAGCAGCCAACGATTTTTTAATTTTAGCCATATTATTTACTTCTTTTGTGGTTTAAGATTAGTGAAAAATGTTAGATTTTAAAGAGAACGCGCTTGTGTGCGCAGATTTTCAGCGCGTGCAGCCATGCCGAGCTTATCAAAGCATTGCGCCGCTTTTTGCATAGCTGATACGCGCGCCATTTTACAAGGTTCATCATTGTACATCAGCGCGACGCGCAAATAAGAATCAGTTAAAGCCTTACGATATGTATCAGGGCTTTCGGAACCTGCCGCGAGTATCATGTCGCCACGCATAACAAGTGCTTCAGCACTTGTCGCGCGATCGCCGCTCTCTACAGCTAAGCGCAAGCAATTCTCAAGTTGCGTTGATTTACCCAACTTCAAAAGAACCTGCCAATAAGAAGGCGCGAGCTCACCAATATAAGCCGCTTCGCGATTATCGTTGATGATAAGTCGCGCGGCTTTCTCAGCCGCCGCGGCTTGCCCTGCCGCCAAGTGCGCTTCAACGAGATACCGCGCCGCGGGCTTATCCCAAACGAGCATTTTGTATGTGCGCACTATCTTTTCCAAATCCTTAATTGCCGCGCTACCTTTACCACTCTTCACGAGCTCCACTGCGCGATCAAATTCCTTTGGCTTATCAATCTCGAGGTCGGTTACTTCATCCGCCTTGAACTCAACCGTAGTATTTTTCGAAGTCACCGAATAGGTCTTTGTGCGTGCCTGCCACTCAATATCACCTGTTTTCGCACCTTGCGCCGTACGAATAGTGCCTGGAATAGCCCAAAGCGTTGACACCGCCCAAATTGCGGGTATCGCTACTATCAATTTATTCATGTTGCTCTCCTTCAGATTTTTCAGTTGTCAGGGGGGTATCTTGAGTAGTACCCACTCCCGCGGCTTTTGCCTTATTAATAAAGTTCTGGACTTCAGTCCGTGCACGCCCTTCTGGGAAGTATTTCATATACTCTTCACCAAACAAAAGCACATCATTCGCTTGCGCGTCGCCCATCGCCGAAAGGAGAGGCAACAATGTCTCATACGCCCTCTCTAAGTTCTTGCATTCACCCGCGGACATCTTATCAAACGGATGTTCCTCTGTGGGACGACGCGCTTGCAAAAAGGCCTTTAACCCCGCGGCAGTTAACTCACGCGTTTCCGCCGCGCGTTCATCAAGACCCATTTCCTTTTCAGCATTCATACGCTTTACACGAATATCAGCGGACATTAAATCGATTGCGTCCTGCTCCCACTGCTCCTTTTTACGCCAATAACCACGCAACTTCTTAATCGCGGCAATTGCGGCATTAAAATGCTTTGCCCGCAAAGTATCATCTTTCTCTGTGCGACCTTGTTCGGACGCGACTTCGGCGAGTAAAAGATTGGCATCTGCCGCGATTGCGAGGCGTGACATACGCTCATCTTGAAGATAAGTATCAAGCGCATCACGCGCTTCAGCATACGCCTTCTGCTTATAAAGAGATTGTGCCTGACCAAACCGTGCCTTAGCAACAACCTGCACTTGATTCGTGCCAGCCTTCATAATTGCCTTTTCAAAGGCTTGATTCGCGAGCTCCCAACTCTTAGCGTTCACGAGAGCCTCACCCGCGTCCACAAACTGCCCTGCCGTATAGGCTCCGTCCGTGTTCAACATCTCGCGATAGACATCAGTACCCTCTTGAACAAGTCCCATTTCAATAAGACTACGCGCTAAACGCGGCTTAGCATTTTTCGCCTCATCCGAATCAGGGAACTCACGCGAGAGACTATCAAGAGCCGTTTTAGACTTAGCGAGATCACCCAATGCCGTGTAAATTGTCCCCAACTTAACATAGGCGGCTTTAGCATATTTACCTTTGGGGAAAAGCTTCACATACTGCTCAAGGCTTTCCGCCGCACGCTTGCGGAACGCCTCCAACTTATCAGCAGGTTTCGTTAAACGACCCCAGCAATCACCAACCAGATAAAGTGCCGCCTCTTTAAGCTCACGGTATTTTGCCTTATCCTCAGACGAAACGGCGGGATCGGCGAGTTTTAAGTCCGCCTTCTTCGCGAAGTCAACAAACTGCTTAATACCACGGATAATTTGAGCCGAACCTTCTTTCAGCTGAGCGTCCACCGCTTCAGGAGTCGCATTTGTCTCCGCCGCCTTAAAGATATCAAGACCATCCTTCTGATACATCATCGCCAGCTTCATTTGAGCTTGCATACTCTGCAACGGTGAAGTCTCAATTTTCACATACTTAGAAAGTGCCGCGAGCGCCGCCTTGCTTTCACCGATTTCTTCGTAGCAGGTTGAAAGTTGCGAAAGCGCGAATGCATATTGTGTGGAATTAGTGTAATACTTATCAATTATGTTATAATACGCAATCGCTTCACGGAACTTGCCCGCCTTCTGTGCCTCGTACGCCACTGTGGAAGCTGTGACAGGCGCTTGCACATGCTTACGATAGTTCGTCATGAACGCCTTGTAAAGAGCGACGGAACGCGCCGCGTCACCATACGCCTTCTCCTTACCCGCGAGACGAAGCACCGCATTGCCCGCTTCGGTCATCATCGCGCGGTCACGAAAATTAGCGAAACGCTCCGACAAATAGCCTTCAACGGCATCGGCATCAATACGCAAATCTTCCTTCTTCGCCTTGTCATCCGCCTTTAAACGGACAATTTGATCAAGATAAGCGGAAGCCAAATTCTCAATGGCACGAATCGCCTCCGGACACTCTGGATTCGACGCGAGTGCCGCGTAATACTCTTTAATTGCCCCTTCATAATCTCGTTCGGCGAGCTTGTCATCCGCCGCCTTGAATTGCATTGCACGCACCTTCGCCATTTGCTCAGCGGTAATATTAGTCTTTATCTTCGCACCATAGGCCTTCTCGGCAAAGAGGCGAATCTTCTCAGCCAAATCACCCGCCAACGCCGCCCATGTCGACTCGGGATACTGAATAAAGACATTGAGTGCATGATTATAAGCGCCCGCACCATTACGCTTACCATTCTTCGTCTTAGCACCAAACATGAGATCCTTAATAAGGTTATCATCATGTTGAGGCTTCTTATATTCCGATTGCGCCTCTTGCCACATCATATCCGCGAGCAAATAGCGGCAAGTTGGCATAGGCGAGAGTTTCAGAAGCCCAAGGTGTCCGTCGGGGTCTGCTTCTTTAATCAACTTATGCAATTCAGCGAGCTGATCCATATAATCATCAATCGTACCCTGCGCACGATCAATGCGACCGCCCAGCAACTCCAAGTGCGCCTTCATCGCGATAGCGCGCCCGAAGAAAATGGGCTTATCTTGCTTCCAAAGAAGCTTATCAATATACTTACGCGCACTGTCGAGGAAACCTTTGCGCTTCTTCTCATCCTTCGCTTGTGCCGCGAGGCGCAAATACATATCGGCTGTCTCGCTCGCGACATTACACCATATATTATCATCCTCTTCAGAGCCTTTCGGATTCAAGTTCGCGAGTAATCCCTCATAAATCTTACACGCGCCCTCAAAGTCCTTTGCCATAACGAGAATCTGCCCATACTGATAACTCGCTTGACGATGGAAAGAACTCAATTCTTTCGTGGGTTTAGGATACTTCTTAAAGAACTCACCATAGATCTTCTCGCAGTCCGCCTTGCGTCCGCGCATAAAGTAATTGTTGGCGACTTCCAAGCGCGCCGCCCAGAACTTGGCACCATTCCGGTCGGGGAGCGCGGCAATCTTCTTCTCTGCCTCTTCAAACTTGTTCAGACTAAGTAGTCCACGAATCTCAATCGCGAAGAATTGTGCCTCACTCTCAGGCCACTTCTTCTTTGTCGCGGCAATAACAGGACCTGCGAAGTCAGGATACCCATTATCAATCAATGCTTCGACATAGCTAATCTCTTTAAGCAAAGCCTCATCCTGCTTCGGCGCGGCAGTTTCCTCCGTAGCGCCCGCTGTAGCAGGTTTCTCCTCTTCCGCGGCAGAAAGCTCAAAAGCCGCGCCGAAGGCTAGTGCGAAAGCGACTAGCCCATATTTACTTCTCTTCCAAACTCTCATCATGACTCCTAGTATATACTTTCTTGGGCACAAATGCAAGCGCTTTTTGAACATCTCAATTTTGGTAATTACCATTCTCGAGCATACTTGATTTTGGCAAGCCTCTCACCAGCGTAATTAATCCAAGAATTAGAACCCCTTCTCTATTCTAAATAAACTTAGCGTGAGTTTTGTCGCGACACTCTCAATTTTTCCTCTTCCGTGGCACTTCGCCACGGCAAGAAAAGCATTTATTCAATTGTCAAAGATCAAAGTAGTGTGCCGCTGGCGAAGCGTTTCCGCTTCGCAACCTAACCTCACGGACCTACTGGGCACTTACCGCGGCACATCCGTGGGGGCGTTAGGTTGCGGAGCGGAAACGCTCCGCGTAAGGTAGCCATTAGCCTTTTTGGGCTCTTCGCGCATAGAGTGCCGCGCGTTGGCTATAGGCGGTCTTGAGGTCGCGTAAAAAGCCAGCTGTCGTTTTCGTTACCCAGTGGTCGTGTTCATCCCAATAGCCGAGTGAGACTTCCTTTCCCGCAGAGCGCCACTTCGTGAGGAATGAATCCACCTTCGCGGCAATGACCATGTCACGGAACTGTTCGTCACCGCTTAATGTCCTCAAAAACCCGAGGGCGGACTCTGCATACGCGGCACATTCGAGGGCGAGGGACTCCGCCTCGCGCTCACTGGGTCCGTTTGGCTTCGCAGCGAAGCCT
>CAVCAF010000059.1:0-13896 GCA_963600185.1 Azospirillum sp. 51_20
GGCACGCTAGGCTTCTGGACAGCTAAAACAAGAAAAATCGCGAAAGTGAAAATAACCCCTTGCGCTCTGACCGCAAATTATGGTATAATATACACTCATTCGACCACTCAAGAGAGTAAATACAACAATGAAAGTACGTAGTTCCGTTCGTCGCATTTGCGAGAACTGCCGCATCATCCGCCGCAAAGGCGTGGTGCGCGTGATCTGCACAAACCCGCGCCATAAACAGCGCCAGGGCTAATCAGAAAGAGGTAATATACATATGCCAAGAATGCTGGGTGTGGATATTCCGGGTAAGAAGCATATTCGCTTCGCGCTGAGATATATCCACGGTATCGGTCCAAAACGCGCAGATGTCGTTTTGGAGGCTTGCAAGGTTGATCCGATGAAAAAGGCGGATGACTTAACACAGGAAGAAATCCACACGATCACGACGTACGTTCAAGATCACTATCGCGTTGAAGGTGACTTGCGCCGCGAAGTTTCGCAGAATATCCGTCGCTTGATTCAGATTGGTTCGTATCGCGGCATGCGCCACAAGAAGGGGCTCCCCGTTCGTGGTCAGCGTACGAAGACAAATGCTCGCACCCGTAAGGGCGGCAAGCGTATTTCTATCGCGATGCCTAAACAGGCGGCTCGCTAAGGAGAGTTTGAACCATGAGTGAAGAAGTAAAGAAAGAAGTAGCCCCCGAGGCGGCAGCGCCTGTGGCGGAAGCTACAGCCCCCGCTACGGCAGAGGGTGAAGGCGCGGCGAAAAAGCGTGTGGGTAAGTCTATCCCCGCGGGCATCGCGTTTATTCGTAGTACATTTAACAATACTCAGGTATCCATTGCGGATGCGCGTGGCGGCGTTATTTCTTGGAGCTCGGCTGGTAAGGCTGGCTTTAAGGGTAGCCGTAAGTCGACGGCGTTCGCCGCGACGATGGTCGCGCAGGACGCGGCGCGTGTCGCGGTCGCTAAGGGCATGCATGAGTGTGAAGTTCGTATGCAGGGTGCGGGGGCAGGACGCGAGAGCGCCGTTCGTGCCATTCAGGCCGCTGGTATTCGCGTAACGCAAATTACCGATACAACGCCAATTCCGCATAATGGTTGCCGCGCCCGTAAACGCAGGAGGGTCTAATCGATGTCTCGTTTTATTGGTTCTAAGTCTAAAGTTTCGCGTCGTTTTGGCGAGCCGATCTTCGGTCGCGAAAAGGAAATTAAGCGTGCGACGCCCCCGGGGCAGCATGGCGCGAAGCGTAAACGCAAAGTTTCTGAATACGGTCAACAGCTTATTGAGAAGCAAAAGGCTAAGTACATCTACGGCATGCGTGAAGGGCAGTTCCGCATCTTCTTTGAGCGCGCGAAAGCGAAGCAGGGTAAGACGGGCGACCTCCTCCTTCAGATGTGCGAATCGCGTCTTGACAATGTCGTCTATCGTCTCGGGATTGCCCCGACACGTGCCGCGGCGCGTCAGCTCGTGACCCATCGCCACATCGTCGTTGATGGTGAAGTTCTTAGCATACCTTCCTACATCGTTAAGCCGGGTCAGACCGTGGGCGTACGCGAAAAGAATCGTCAGATGATTGCTATCGTCGATTCGCTCGCGCACCGCAAGGCGACTGGCGCGTGGCTCGCGTGGGATGAAGCGACAATGACGGGTACTTTCTTGCAAGTCCCTGAGCGCGCTGAGATCCCTGAAAATATCAATGAGCAGGCAATCGTTGAATTGTACTCGCGTTGATATTTCGTCCGTATCTTTAACAGTTTTTGGGAGGTAATGTATGCCTATCCGTTATGGCCAATTCGAACAGCCGCGGTCGATCCAGAAGGATGCCGCCACGGCGACACCTACTTACTGCCGTTTCACGGCGGAACCTTTCGAGATTGGTTATGCCCGAACGATTGGCAACTCGTTGCGCCGCGTGCTTCTATCCTCAATTGAGGGTATGGCTATCGCGTCCGTTAAGATTAAAGGCGTAAGCCACGAGTTCTCAACGATTAAGGGCTGCACAGAAGATGTCACTGACATTATTCTGAACTTAAAGCGCGTGTTGCTTAAGACGCTGAATGATTCGCGTGAACCGCAGACGATTACGCTTAAGGCTAAAGGGCCTTGCGTGGTTACGGCGGGTGACTTCGCGAAGTCGAACAGCATTGAGGTTCTCAACCCGAAGCAAGAAATTGCGACGCTGGATGTCGACGGCGAACTCGAAATGGAGTGCGACGTGCGCCTCGGGCGTGGTTTCTGCCTCGCGGATGTAAACAAGAAGCCTGACCAGGAAATTGGCAAGATCGCGATTGACTCGATCTTTTCGCCTGTGACCCGCGTCAACTTCCTCGTTGAGAATACGCGCGTCGGCAATCGTACGGACTACGAGAAGCTTATTTTGGATGTCTGGACTGACGGGCGCGTCGACCCAGACACGGCGCTTAAGACGGCTTCGGCTGTTTTGCGTGAGCATGTTGATGTCTTTGTTGGTGGTGCTGAGATCGAGCCAGTCGAACTCCCGAAACAGGAAGAAGCGGCTGACCGTGAGCGCCTGCGTGAATTGCTCAATAAGTCGGTTAACGAGATTGAGCTTAGCGTACGCGCGGCGAACTGCCTCAACAACGCGAATATTGCTACCGTCGGCGAGCTCGCTGCTAAGACAGAAGCGGATATGCTTAAGTATCGTAACTTCGGTAAGAAGTCGCTTTCTGAGATTAAGCAGAAGCTCACAGATTTGGGCTTGAGCCTCGGGTTTAAGTTTGACCCGAAGTTGATGGAACCGCCCACCACAAAGTAAGGAGTTTTTAGACCATGCGTCATCAAAGAGTTATGAAAAAGTTCGGGCGTTCAACCGCCCATCGTCAGATGCTCATGCGTAGCCTCGTGACGAACCTCATCCTCGCCGAGTCAATTAAGACGACTCTGCCGAAGGCTAAAGAAGCGCGTAAGGACGCGGATAAGATCGTGACCCTCGCTAAGAAGGGCGATCTTTCTGCGCGTCGTTTGGCGGCTCGCCGTCTCACGCAACCTGAAGCGGTTCAGAAATTGTTCGATAAGATTGCTCCTGCGATGAAGGATCGCAAGGGCGGTTATACCCGCATCGTTAAGCTCGGCACCCGCAAGGGCGACGCGGCTGAGATGTGCATCCTTCAGTGGGTTACGGCGGGCGAAATGGTCGCGTCGAAGCCTGCGACCGAAACGCCGGCGAAGGAGGTGAAATAATGGCGATTGTTCTCAAGCTCAAGAAGGGTGAGTCCGTTGAACGCGGGCTCAAGCGCCTGAAGAAGATTCTGGATAAGGAAGCTCTCCTTAAGACGCTTCGCGATCAGCGCTACTTTGAAAAGCCTTGTGTTAAGGCGCGCAAGAAATCTCAGCGTGCCCGTATTCGCAATCGTTCGCGCCGTGGGCGCATGGAACTCAACTAATGTGAGTTCCCTTTTGAAAGCGCCGCGCCACCTTGCGCGGCGCTTTTTGTTTTAAGAAAGAGAGCCCTATGCAAGAGAAAGAACTCCTTCGCGAAGAAATGCGCCAGAAGCGCCGCGCCGTTAGCCCTCAAGCGCGGCGAATCGCCTCAAGGTTGCTCTCGGAGAAACTCTTGCAGAAAGCGTGCGTTAGGGGAGCCTCAATAGTCGCAGTGTATCTCGCTTCCGCTCAAGAACTAGATTTAACGGACTTCATTGCGGACCTTCTACACCGTGGCATTCAAGTTGCCGCGCCACGCTGGAATGGCGAGACCTATGAACTCGCCGCGCTCACGAGCTTAGAGCGTGCCGCTTTGCGTGAAGGACCTATGCACATCTTAGAACCTCGCGCGGAAGCTCGCGCGGTTGCCCCTACGGAGGTTGAGGTTTGGATTCTCCCAGGGCTTGGGTTTACGCCCTCTGGTGCTCGCCTAGGGTATGGTGGCGGCTGGTATGATAGGCTTCTTGCCGCGGCATTGCCCAATGCGCATCGCCTCGGCGTTTGCTATGACTTTCAAGTTTTGGAGGCGTTGCCGACAGAAGAACATGACTGTTCCCTAACGGAAATTGTTTCCATCCCCGTGAAATAACAGTTGTCTCTTTGGGCTTGTTTTGCTATAATCATTGTAAACAAGGTGATTTTGTGCTTTTAATTAAGGAATTAATGTATGAATAAGTATATGGATACTTTTATGAAGACCTTCCCCTACGAAGGCCTTACATATGATGATGTCACGCTCGTGACGCAGTACGCGGACTTTGTCCCAGATGAAGCGTCGCTTGAGACGAAGTTAACGAGCCGCATGAAAATGAAGATTCCGTTTATTTCCGCGGCAATGGATACGGTGACGGAAGCACCTATGGCGATTGCGATGGCACTCGCGGGCGGCATTGGGGTTATCCATAAAAACCTTGAAGAGGATGACCAAGCGAAGGAAGTCGCGAAGGTTAAGAATTATTTGAACGGACTCATTGCCGCGCCAGTGTGTTTTCACGCGAACGACGACATTAGCTTCTTGCGTGCCGAGAAGAAGCGCATGGGGCTTAAGTTTAATGGCTTCCCCGTGCTCGACGACAAAGATCGCCTCGTGGGTATGATTACTTCGTCGGATATGCGTTTCGCGCCGATGAACGCGATGAAGCTTAAGGATGTTATGCAACCCGCGCCGATTACGGCGAAGCCGGGCACCTCGCTTCGTAAGGCGTACGACCTTATGCGCGCGGCGAAGGTGGGTAAGTTGCCGCTCGTTGATAAGAACGGACGCGTTGTGGGGCTTTACAGCTTCACGGATGTCCAGCGTCTTATCGAGAACAAAGACCCGACGACGAATTGCGATGACAAGTTTCGTCTGCGTGCGTCAGCTTCCGTCTCTGGTGGCAAGGGAGACTATGCGCGTATGGAAAAACTCGCTGACGCGGGTGTGGACGCGATTGTGGTTGATTCCGCCCACGGTCACTCCAAGGGCATTATGGAGATGACGAAGTGGATCGTTAAGCACTATCCGAAAATCGATGTCATCGCGGGCAATATTGCTACGGGTGAGGCGGCACTCGCGCTCGCGAAATGTGGTGCGCACGCGGTTAAGGTCGGCATTGGGCCTGGCTCAATTTGCACGACACGCGTCGTTTGTGGCGTGGGCATCCCGCAATTGACGGCGGTCTATAATGCGGCGAAGGCTTTGCGTGGTACGGAGGTCGCGGTCATTGCCGATGGCGGCATTAAGCTTTCGGGCGATGTGCCGAAGGCACTCGCGGCGGGTGCGGATAGCGTCATGCTCGGTTCGGTCTTGGCGGGCACAGAAGAGTCGCCTGGTGAGAAGATTTATTCTAATGGTCGTCAGTATGTCGTCTATCGCGGCATGGGCTCGATGGCGGCGCTCAAGAATGGCAAGGGTTCGCGGGCGCGGTACTTCCAAGATAATGAGGCGGATGACGAACTCGTGCCGCAGGGTATCGAAGGTATGGTGCCGTACTCGGGGCATGTGAAGTCCATCATGACGCAATTCTGCGGCGGACTTCGTGCGAGCCTCGGGTATTGCGGTACGCGGACGATTCCTGAGTTGCAGGAGCGCGGCAAATTCTTCCGCGTCACGGCGGCTGGACAGCGCGAGGCGCGTCCCCATGACATCACGATTACGAAGGAAGCCCCTAACTATCGCACCTAATGGCTAAAAAGACACTGGTAGATTACGGACGCGAATGGCTCGACACATTAGTTGTCGCGCTCTCGGTGGCGATGGCTTTTCGCGCCTACTTCTATCAGCCGTTTAATATCCCAACGGGCTCTATGCAGACGACGCTTTATGGCAATCATAGCGAGGCGTGTGCGGAGCCGGGGATTATGCAAACAACGCCTCTAAAGTGGCTGAATTGGGCGCTTACGGGGCGTGATTATAAGGAGGTGCGTGCGCCTTTCTCAGGGCAACTTTATATTGCGCCGCGGAATGACGGACGCTTCGCGTTAGCAGTTGTCGCGCCTGATGGGCGGCGCGGACCTATTACGAATCTCCCGAATGACGCGATAGGCGCGTTGCCCGTGAGACCTGGCGAGCGCGTCCTAAAGGGACAAAAACTTTTCGCGGGCTATGATACGACGGGCGACTTCATTTTCGTTAATCGTTGGCTTTGGAACTTCAGGCGTCCGCATGCTGGTGAAGTGATGATTTTCTCGACGACGGGAATCGCGGCACTTCAGCAGGGAACTCACTATATTAAGCGCATGAAAGCCGCGCCTGGCGAGACCTATACGATTGAACATCCTATAAATGGCGGGGCTCCGTCCGCCGTCACGATGGGCGAAGACGAGTATTTCGCCTGTGGCGATAATTTCAACAACAGTTTCGACAGCCGCTACTGGGGCGTCGTACCTGGGCGCAACTTGCGGGGAACTGCAGCGTGCGTCTTTTGGCCGATCATCAACCCTCGTTGGGGGACCATAAAATGAGCGAAGAACAACTAATACAAGTACCTTGCCAATTTGGAGAGAATGGTAACTTCCTAATTGAGCGTGAGCTAGGGCGCGGCGGAATGGGTGGCGTTTATATGGGGCGCGACAAGATGCTCGACCGCCCTGTCGCCGTTAAGATTATGTTGCGTGAATATGGCAAGGACGCGGCATTTGTAGAGAAGTTTAAGAAAGAAGCACAGGCGGCGGCGCGGCTTATTCACCCGAATATCGCTCAGATTTATTCGTATGGTATTGCCGATGGAATGCCCTATATCGCGATGGAACTCGTCGCGGGCGGTTCACTTTACCAGCTCATGAAGAACTTTGGCGCGAAGATTGATATTGCGCGGACGCTGAAGATTTGCGAGCAGGTCGCGCAGGCGTTGCGGTGCGCATCTGACCAGGGACTCGTTCATGGCGATGTGAAACCCGAGAATATTCTTTTGGACGCGAACGGCAACGCGAAACTTGTGGATTTTGGTCTCGCGGCAATGCAGAAGGACACCACCGAGATTTGGGGTACGCCTTATTATATCGCACCCGAGAAAGTGCGTAAACAGCCTGTCGATTATCGCGCGGATATGTATTCCTTGGGTGGGACGCTTTACCACGCCTTAACAGGCACGCCTCCCTTTGAGGGCGAAGATGCGCTCGCGGTAGTAAAGGCGCGCTTTGAGAAAATGCCGCGTAAGCCGAGCGAGATTCGTCCCGAATTGACTCCTCAGATAGACGAGCTCGTGATGAAGATGCTCGCGACAAATCCCGAGGAGCGGTATCCGACTTTCGAGGCACTCATTGAGGCGTTTCACCAAGTAATGACGACGGGCATCGCGACCCAGACTTCAACAACTCCCGCGCCCCATAAAGCGGCGGCTACGGCTACGCCTTCGGGTGGACGCAAAATCGTCCTTAAGGGGCGGCGGACAATGAAACTTAAGCGTCCAGGCGCGGCGGAAATGTCGGCGGGAGCGGATACTCCCGCGATTGAAGGCGATGAAATGCCGCCTATCCAGCCTGAGAAAGGCGCGGCGAAGGCGGATGACGATGATGATGACGATGAGGAAGGCGGCGGTAGCCTCGCGCTAAAGGCGGTTGCTGTTGTTGTCAGCATTATCGTTATTATTGGGCTTATCGCGGGCGGACTCGTTTGGTACAAAGTCGCGGATAAGGCGGAGCGCGAGCAAGCCGTTGTTGAGCAGGTTCATAAGGGTATCGCGACGGCGCGTGCTTCAATTGAAAAGACGCGTGAAGCCGCCCAGAAGTTTAGTGCCGAGTTTAGGTCGTTCGCGTCGGGTGTCGTGGAGACTTGCCAGAAGACCTCCGATGAACTTATGGCGATGATGAAAGATCAGTATCCTGCCGAAGTTCTCGCGCAGATGTGTCCGCCTAAGAGCAAGGAACTTTTGGAAGCGGAAGCCTCGACGAATGTTGTTGCCGCGGTTGCCCCCGCAGTGGATACGAACGCGGTGGCGACGGCGACGGCTTCTACGAATGGGACGAATGTTGTCGCGGCGGCGGCACCTGCTCCCGCCCCTGCACCGGCACCTGCTCCTGCGCCCGCGCCTGCTCCAGCCCCTGCACCAGAAGCGGCGGAGAAGCCCGCAGTGGAAGTGCCTTCGTTTGTGAAGGATGCCCACGACCTTTGGATGCGTTCCTACACGGCTCAAGCGGCAATTATTCGCATTGAGGCGGGGATGCGCGCGGCAATTGCGGCGTGTGATAAGGCGAAGGAGATTACGGGGGACGATGAGGAAGCCCTGCGCAAGTTAGAGGATATCAATAATGAAGCGAAAGACCTCTACGAACAGGCGAAGGGCGGACCCAATGTTGAGGCTGTCCAAAAGGCGAAGGGCTATGTGCATAGTCGCGGACCGAAGTTGGTGGAGAAGGTAAAACGCCAGATTCGTGAGGCGAAGGCGCGTGCGGAACGCGAAGCGGCAAAGAAGGCTAAAGAAGAAGCTGAGGCGGCGAAGAAAGCGGCGGCGGAAGAGGCACTCGCCGCGGCGAAAGCGGATGAAATAAGCCGCGCGAAAGCTTGTTTTGATGGGTTCGCCGATAGCTACTTCCGCACCCTCAACTGGGAAGGCGCGAAAAAGGCGCTTTCCTACCTAGAGAAAGACCCGACGAATCCTTTTAAGACGGCGGAAGGTTCGCTTCAGATTAAGACTGAGACGCGAAAGGTCGATATGATGCGAAGCGTTCAGGATATTATGCGACGCAACTTGACGGATTATGCCTTTACGCGTTCGGAATTGCGTGGTTGGACATGCAAAAAGACGACGGATGCCTACTTGGAAATTACGAAGGATAACGCAACGCGTAAGATTACTTGGGCGAAGTTCTATAATGAATATCCGGGTAATATGAGCGAGCTCATCAATAAATACATTCGCCGCGGACGCGAGAATGGTAAGCCGCGCTTGACCCAGCGCACCCAAACGGAAGCACTCTTTGGCGCGGCGCTTACCATGCGGATTATTTGCGTAAAGGAAGCGACTGCCGCCAAGTGGGGTGAGGAACTCGCGAAGGAAGCCGTGAAGAAGGCGAATTCGGTTTACTACTTCAATATGGCGAAGGAAATATTCCCTGATATTGACTTTACAGAAATCGCTAAGCAAATAGAGGCTGAGCAAATCTAAAAGCGATGAAAAATACAGATTATTTAAAGAAGATACTCAATTCGACGGTCTATGATGTGGCGCGGGTTACGCCACTAGATGAGGCGGCGGATCTTTCGCGGCGGTTTGGTGCGCGGCTTTTACTTAAGCGCGAAGATTTACAGCCCATTCACGCGTATAAGATCCGCGGCGCTTATAATAAGATGAGCCAAATGCCGCGCGCGGCACTTGATAAGGGTGTGATTTGTGCTTCGGCGGGTAACCATGCCCAAGGGGTGGCGCTCTCGGCACGCAAACTCGGGTGCAAGGCGACGATTGTTATGCCCGTCACGACCCCAGAGATTAAGATTAACGCGGTGAAGTCATATGGCGCGTCAATTGTCCTTCATGGTGACAGTTATTCGGATACCTACGAGGAACTTGAGCGGCAAATTAAAGAGCACCACTATACCTATATTGCCCCATTTGATGATCCCGATGTCATTGCTGGACAGGGCACCGTCGCGAAAGAAATCCTTGACCAAGCGGGACGCGGCTTAACGGCTATATTTGTTCCGATTGGGGGCGGCGGACTTGCCGCAGGTGTTTCAATCTATGTAAAGAGCGTCCGTCCAAATGTTAAGGTCTATGGTGTAGAACCTGTGGATTCGGACTGCATGTACCGCTCGTTGAAGGCGGGACGGCGGGTGACGCTAGAGAATCCAGGACTCTTCGCGGACGGTGTCTGCGTGAAAACGCCAGGCAAGGAAACATTCCGAATCTGCCGTGAGAACTTGGATGGGGTAATTCGCGTTACGACGGCGGAAACTTGCGCGGCAGTTAAGGATATTTTTGAAGCGACGCGGGCAATTTGTGAACCCGCGGGTGCTCTTGCACTCGCCGCGGCGAAAAAGACTGCCAAGAAGGGCGATGTTTGCGCGTGCATTATCTCGGGCGCGAACATGAACTTTGATCGCATTCGCTTTATTTCGGAGGAAACGGAAATTGGTGAAAAGCGCGAAGCAATTCTCGCCTGCCGCATTCCAGAGGAGCGCGGCAGTTTCATGAACTTCGTGCGCAAGCTTGGTAAGCGCAATGTGACGGAGTTTAATTACCGCATGAGTGCCCCCGACCACGCCCACATCTTTCTTGGCGTTTCGGTTAAGAATTCGGACGAGATTAAGTCGCTTATCCAGACTTTCCAGAAAGCGAATATGCCGACACTAGACTTGACGAACGATTCTCTCGCGAAGGACCATGTGCGTCATATGGTGGGCGGGCATGTCGTGGATGTTCCCAATGAGCGGATTCTCTCGTTTGAGTTCCCTGAGCGACCAGGCGCCTTGATGAAGTTCTTGGAAGTTGTCGCGGGACGCTGGAATATCTCAATGTTCCATTACCGCAATCATGGCGCGGACTATGGTAAGATACTCGTCGGTTTTCAAGTGCCGCCCAAGGATCGCGCACTCTTTAAGCAAACCCTTGACCAAATTGGGTATGTTTACGAGGATGTGACGAGCCGTCCAGTGATTCAATACTTCCTGGGCAACCGCTCGCTCGATACAAAGGCTTAATTACTTCTATAGAAGGAAACTAACACACCATGACACAGAACGCTTTTTTACAGGATCTGGCCATGTTGATGGCCGTTGCTGGTTTAATTTCCGTTCTTTTTACGCGTCTTAAATGGCCGAAGGTCATCGGCTACATTCTCGCGGGCGTGCTCCTGAGTAGTCATCTTTGGGGCTTCTCGTTTTTGGCGGATGAGAGTAGCGTCCAAACTATTGCGCAACTAGGTATAATCTTCCTCATGTTCACGATGGGGCTTGAGTTTTCGACGGCGGAAATGCGGCGCATAAAAGATGTGACGCTGCCGACGGCGATTCTTGATACGGCGATTATGACTTGGCTCGGGTACACTTTCGGGCGCACGGTTTGTGGCTGGGATACCGTCCCTTCAATCTTCCTCGGCGTGGCGATTTGCGATAGTTCAACGAGTCTGCTCGCGAAAATCATAGATGAGATGAACTGGTCGCGGCGTCCGTTTGTAAAATATGTAATCGGCACCTCGGTCTGCGAGGACATCATTTGCGTAGGATTAATTGCGCTCGTGACGGGTGTCGCCCAAGGTAAGGGCATGTCCCTCGGCGCGGCGGGCATGTCGCTCGGGGGACTTCTTATCTTCTCCTTCGCGGTAATTGTTTTCGGGCTTGTGCTTGTCCCGCGCTTACTTTCTTCCGTTGCTCGCCACGGCGACAACGAAGCTCTGCTTCTTACCGTTCTGGGCTGCTGTTTCTTCGTGACCTACATCGCATTTAAGCTCGACTTCTCGCTTGCCCTCGGAGCCTTCTTGGTCGGCGTACTCGGCTCTAGCTCAGATGTCCGCCGCCGCCTTCATCAAATGGTGGAGCCGCTAAAGTCGATGTTCGCGGCAGTTTTCTTTGTTTCAATCGGCTTATTGGTAAACCCCTATGTTTGCTGGGAGAATATTGGGCTTATCCTGCTTCTCTCCGCGGTCGTCATGGTTGGTAAGGGCATTGACTGCTTCACGGGGGGACTCGCCACGGGCGAATCGCTTAAGACTTCCGTCCAAATGGGTATGGGACTTGCCCAAATCGGTGAGTTTGCCTACATGGTCGCACTCCTTTACCTTACTCTAACGGGCGACTCTGACCGCCCGATGTACCAAGTCGTGGTGGGCGTGTCGCTTTTGACGACGCTCCTGAACCCAATCATGTTGCGTCTTTCGGATCCCTTGGGCGACTGGGTAGAGAAGAAGTGCCCATCTGGGCTCGCGGCGAAACTCGCGGCATACCGTGGCTTCCTCGCCCGCTATCGTAAGTCATCGCCAGAGAATGTGGCAGAGGATCGCCGCCATGTGCGCTCTATCATCATGAAGCTCGCGCTAATTGCCGCGCTCGAGTTCGCGATTGCCCTCGCGTTTGGCATCCTTAATAACCAAGATTGGAGTTCGCTCTCGGTGCGGTTTGAGCGCCACAAACAATTGGCACTCTTCCTTATCCAGAACCTCTTCTTGGCGGGCTTCCTCGCGCCCATCTTCTTCCTTGCCCAAAATTTAGCGCGGACAATTGCCGCGGTCGTGCTCGGTTCGCGGAAGGGCGCCCAATCAGGCACGGCGATTACGAACGCCGTCCGTTTTGTTGTCGTGGGCGCGGTACTCGGACTCTTCTTCCTAGAAGGTGTGATGATTAATGTTAACTTGATGCCCGAGAATCGGTGGTTGAGGATAGTCGTTGGGGTAATCATCTTGGCTGTCGCGATCTTCGGATGGAAGTTCTTCTTAAAGACGGGACGCAACGCCTATTCGCGCCTCCAAACCGCACTCAATGCGGACGCGGATGAGGCGGCGGAGTCACCCGACGCGGCGTCCCCAGCCCCGCACTTTGCGAGGCAAGCGATCGGCGTTAATTCGCCCGCTGTGGGCGAGACAGTCGTCACCCTAAACGTGCGCCAAAAGACGGGGGTGAATGTCGTTGCCGTGGAGCGCGGCGGGGTGCGCGTCACCAACTTCGGTCCGTCTTTCGTGTTTGGTCCTGGCGATGTGCTCGTCGTCACGGGGGATGAGACGCAACTTAAAGCGTTGGAAGACCTCCTAAAAGAGACACCCTAATGCGGCGCGGCACTTTATTGCCTATCGCGGCAGTTTTGCTCTTGGTGGCAGGCGCCGCGGCACAATTCGCGCTAACAAAACGCCGCGCCGCGGCGGAACCCGTCGTCAGCGAAAGCGTCCTTACCGCGCTTGGTGGGCTACGCTCCGTCGCCGCGGAGTTCGTCTGGTTCCGTGCGGATATGCTCCAGAGCGAGGGACGCTATGCGGAGATGGTGCAACTCGCCAATACCTTAACATTACTTGAACCCCATGTGCCCGAGGTTTGGAGCTACGCGGCATGGAATCTCGCCTACAATATATCCGTCATGATGCCCACTTATGCCGATCGTTGGCGGTGGGTGGAAGCCGCCCTTAGGCTTTTACGCGACAAGGGACTCGCCTTTAACCCTGAGTCTGCCGAACTCTATCGGGAGATTGCTTTCTTGTTCGAGTTCAAGATTGGCGTGGATATCGATAGCGCCGCGGCACTTTATCGAGAAGAGTGGACTAAACTCACGACCCAAGCGGAACTCAGAGGTGACTGGACACCCCTTAAGATGAACCCTACCAAAATGGCGGAAGTTACCGCTCGCTATGGCTTAAAGAATTGGAAGAGCCCCTTCTTCTCGGCCGTCTATTGGGCACATCAAGGTCTCGCCTTCGCGGGGAAACAAGATCGCGCCTTCCTGAACGAAATCATCCGCCAATCCTGTGCGCTAGAAGCAAAAACCACCGTGCGCGGCACTTCCCGCACCGAGTAAAGCATTTAATTCAATTGTCAAAGATCAAAGTGCGTTTTTCAACGCAAAGTTACGCTAAGAACGCTAAGAACGCAAAGACCTTACGCGAAAAGTCTTTGCGTCCCTTTGCGTCAAAAATCTTTGCAAACTTTGCGTTAAACTCAAGCGCCAAACTTTTTGCCGCGTTTAGCGTAGAGCGCGGCAAGGGTCTTATAGTCGTCGCGGCAGGGACGCTGGGGGGCGATCCAGCCAATATGGCGCATACGCTCTGCCGTGCGTTCCATGGCTTCGGCGACGCCTTCAATCGTTGTCGCGAGGAGATCCGTCAGAATTTGCCAATGGGCGAGGGCGCTTTCAGCATACGCCGCAAGCTCCAGGTCTAGCGTCCGCATTGCCGTTGGGTCGGTCGGATCGTACTGGCGCATTCGCTCAGCATGCACCGTCTCCAAGTGCCGCGTTTTGCTCCACGCGAGCGTCATCTGCGTGAGGATTGTTGCCTCCTCAGGCGTGAGTCCCGCATATGCCGCGTCGTGTCGCCGTTTGACATCCGTCCAGTCAATGTCGTTCACAA